>JAJQAF010000177.1 GCA_021203945.1 Campylobacter sp. | reverse complement strand
TTCATGTCCGCGCAAATAATCAAGCATAGCGCCGTAAATACGTTTTTTACCGTATCCCCAAAACGAGTCGTTTTGTTCCTTATCGTATTTGCGGCTTAGCTTTATCATCTCTTCTACGCCGACACTTAAAAGATCGTTTACGTCTATGGTCGAAGGCAAACGTTCTTTTAGCCTAAACGCCATCGCGCGAAGAGCGGGCATATACTGCAAAACTATCTCGTCTTGCTCTTTTTTAATCGTATTTTGATAGGCGTTAAGCTGCTTTTGCTTTAACTCTTGCATTTTGTTTGCCTGAAATTTTATCGACTTGCTCGGCGGCAGTCGTTTTTAGCATAATGTTTTCCATGCGTTTTTCTCTAATAGCAAGCTCGGAAATGAGATAATCCGCAATTTCCTCGTGTCTTTCTTTGTCAAAAAATCGTTTCATCGTGCGACTGACGTCGACATAATTCATTATAACGATATGAATAATAAGATAAAAGAAAAACGTTATAAGCAACGTATATACAAGCATTTCGACCGGTTCATTCACCTTAAAAAGCGTAAAAAGAATACCTATAAAAAAGCCGCAAACCGTAAAAAACGCTATAAAATTTTCCGCTCGCACAAGTTTCTCCGATTAAAATTGTTCTATCAAGCGCTTAAAAAATCCGCCAAAGCTCTTGTTTTGCCCGTCTATAAGCACTTTTCGTTCCAACCTATAAAGCAAATTCGACGCTATTTGCTTTATCTGCGCGCTTGATTGCGAATAAGGCGCATCGTTCGTAAAGAGCGTTCGTTGTTTTATACTCTTTGCCACGCCCTTATCGGCATCGACATGTCCTATCAGTTCAAGATGAAGCGCCGAGCCTATATTTACGTCCGCTACGCGTTTTATATTTTCAAAAATTCTAACCGCCTCATTCTCATTTTTTACCATATTTAAAAGCATAAGCTCATTATCTCTAAAGCGCGAAACTATCTTTATTACGGCATACGCGTCGGTAATAGCCGCCGGATCGGGAACGGTAACGACTATTATCTCATCGGACGCCTCTAAAAACAGTTGCGTATTTCCGCCGATTCCGGCACCCGTATCGATTATCAGAAAATCAAGCTCGTCAAGCTCGCCCGCTTCATCTAAAAAGCGTTCGTATAAAAATTGATTGTTAAAATTTAAAATTTCATCTCCGCTATCGCCCGGAATCAGGATCAAATTTTTATTTACCGGTATCAAAATATCCTTTAATCCGCACTCACCCTTTAAAACGTGAAGTAAATTTTTACCCATCTTAACGTTTAATATCACGTCTAAATTCGCAAGCCCTATATCGGCGTCAAGCAATCCCACTTTATATCCGTTTTGCGATAAAACGTTAGCCAAATTCGCGCTTATAGTGCTTTTACCGACGCCGCCTTTGCCGCTTGTTATAGCGATAAAATGGGTATTTTTTCTACTGCTTTTAGACGATACTAAATTTTGAAGCTTTTGAGCCTGGTTACTCATCGTTATCCTCGCTAAAGGCGCTCTTTTCAAATCCGTCAAGCACGCATTCGACTAAAAATTCACTCTTTGCCTCAAGCAAATCATCTGGCACCTCTTGACCTACGCAAAAATAGCTAACGGGAGTATTGGTCTCATAGATCAGCGAAAAAACGTTACCGAAAATTTTAGTCTCGTCAAATTTCGTGATAATTAGCGTATCAATATCCAAAAATGAAAATCCGTCGTAAATTTCCATAAGATCTTCGACCTTTGAGCCTGCAGAAAGCACTAAATTTACGTCTATTTGCGCTCCGCTATGCTTTAAAAATTTATCCAGCTTATCTTTATCGTATTGCGAATTTCCCGTAGTATCTATAAGTATAACGTCGCAGTGGCTTAGCGTTTTTATGGCATTTTTAAAATCCTCGACTTCAATCACGTCAAGGATGGGCAACTTCATCATTTTTGCGTATTGAAAGAGCTGTTCTACGGCTCCTATACGATAGGTATCAAGCGTGATGATGCCCGTTTTATAGCGCTTTTCACCGCCGTAAGCAAAACGCGCGGCAAGCTTGGCAAGCGTAGTCGTTTTGCCTACGCCCGTAGGACCTACCAGCATCATAATGCGTTGTTTCTTGTCATTTCGCTCTTTGCGGCAAGGTAACATATTTCTCAAAAGCGAGTAAAAATATCGCTTGACCGCGGTAGGATTTGATTTCATGGACGCGGGTAGATTTTGTATCGTCGTTTGCATGATGGCTTCAAGATGTTCGTTTTTCATACCGCTTTGCTTTGCGGACTTGTAAATGCTGGCAAATTCGGGAGGAATGACCAGATTATTGCGATTTGGAGCACGATCGTCCCATATCATATCGGTTATCAGACCGAGCTTTTCGTTTAGCGCATTCACCTGCTTTGCGACGTCGTCGATTTTTTTATTCATACCTAAACTAGGCTCGTCAATAGACTTCTCGGATACATCTACGTTTGCTATCGCGCTTATCTCTTTTGCGGCGGCGGAAATATTTAAAAGCACGCTTTCATCGACATCATAGGGCTTAGGCGAAACTGTTTTGGGTTTTTGATTAGAGTTTAAATTTTGCCCTCCGTGCTGCTCGGTTATTTCAAATTTCGGCTTAGGCGACTCGTAATTTCGGTTAAATTTCGAGTAGGCGTTTTCGTAATTTACCGCCTTTGGATTCGGCTTTGGCTTTAATGGCATCTCATCCTCTTCAACGCTCACTAAAATTTCATAAAGAGGTTTTTTATTTATAGTCTTTGCTTGGATCTGCTTGGTAGTCACCAATATCGCTTTTTCACCGCAAGTCTCTTGCGCTTTTTTAAGCGCTTCGATGGTACTATCGCCGGTAAACGTATGAAATTTCGTAGCCAATTTTACTCCTTTTAAACCATTTTCATAATCCCGAGCGGCAAAATCACGCTAAACCGCTCACTTGCGCACGAATGCGGCAAGGTAAGCCTAGCATCGTTTCTATTTCGTCCGCTAAAATACAAAATATCCAAATCAAGCGTTCTAGGCGCATTTTTAAAGCTTCGTATCCGTCCGAAACGTCGCTCTAATTCGCCGTAATCTTTAGCAAATCCCTTGCGCTAAGACTAGTTTGCAACAAAATAACAGCGTTGTAAAAATCAGCTTGCAGCTTAAATCCAAACGCGTTGTTGATTAAAATTTCAGAGCTTTCGACCAAATTTAACCTTTTATCTCCTTGC
>JAJQAF010000268.1 GCA_021203945.1 Campylobacter sp. | reverse complement strand
TTAGCCTTTTTATAGTAGATCTAGGCGTATTAAATATTACCTCTCAAAAGCCGGCAAATCCTCTTGATTTTTTCGATAAAATTTTGCCCGACGGTATATTTGATTACGATATTTACGACAAACTCACAAATTATAGATTAAACGGCAAAGTTCTAAGCTTCGGCGGCGATACCAAAGCCCTTGCCGTAGAGGCAAAGCTAGCAAAGCACGAAAGCCCGGTCGATAATAAAAATATAAAAACGTTTGCGAAATCCGTGCGCTTAAAAGCCGACGAAAACGGCACGGCTAGCTACGAATTTAAAACGCCGAACGGCTTTAATTCGGCTATTCGCGTTGATGCCGTCTCGTCAAACGATACGCAAATGGATGCCAAGCACAGTCAAATTATCGTAAAAGACGACGTTATAATCAAACCGACCGTGCTTGCATATATGTTAAAAGGCGACGTTTTGAACGCGAGTTTAAGGCTGATAAATACTACAAATCAAGATAAAAATTTAAGAATTTTAATAAAATCAAGCCCGAATTTAGAGTTAAATACCGACTCAAACGTTAGTTTAAAACCGCTTGAAAATAAAATTTTACCGCTTAAAATCACCGGCAAAGACATAGGTAAGGCAAATTTTAATATCGAGCTTAACGACGGTAACAATATAATGAATAACGAGACGAATCTGGACATTATAAGCCCATACCCTATAAGCACATACGCAAGAAGTCTCACACTAAGCAATCCTAAAGACATTAAGCTTCCTCAAGGTTTCAGGAATGTTAGCATAGACGCTTCAAATTCCGTAACAAGCCTGTTAAGCGCCGCTTCGGAAAATTTGATACAATATCCTTACGGTTGTGCCGAACAACGAAGTAGTCGCCTTTTGGCGCTTCTAAACGCTCGCGTAAAGGAAAATTTTAAGCAAGAGGATAGGAAAAGGTTTATAACGCTAGGCTTGCAAGAGCTTATTAAAAAACAAAAGAGAGACGGAAGTTTCGGCTATTGGGATGAGCTAAGCTACGTAAATACCTTTGCTTCCATCTATGCGACGGATTTGGTTTTAGAGCTTGACGCCGCAGGATATAAAGTCCATAAAAGCGTTAAAGAGCAAGCCCTAAAAAGCCTTGAAGGGCTAAAATACGAAACTTCTTTCGAGCTACTTTACGCACTTTATCTATCGGCTAAAAACAATATCATAGACAGATCCGCCTTAAATAGCATATACGATCAAAAAATCTATACTTCAAGCGTTTTAAACAAATATCTAATGGCTTCGGCTCTTAAAATTTTAGGGCTTGACGACGAAGCTCAAAGCGCGCTTAAAAATTTAAATGCAACCGACGATAAAGAAAAACGAATATATAGTGATTTTCACTCCGATATGCGCGATAGAGCCTTTGTGCTTTATCTTCACGCAAAGCATTTTAAACCGAACTCTTTCTCAGACGAGCTTGCTAATTTTTTGGTTACGAATATGGATAATCTTCATTCAACACAAGAGCGTGCGTTTGCCTTACGCGCTTTAAACGCTTATTTTAAACCTACCGCCGATGAGACGAATAATAAATTTAAGCTTATTTACGACGGTCAGGATCGTGAATTCGACGGATTACTGAGCGTGAATATCACTACTAAAAACGGAGAGTTTAGACTGGAACCGCAAGGTGAGAACAAGCTATTTGCGGGCATATCAAGCTCGGCCTACGTTCCGCTTGAGATTAAACACGCAATAGAGCCCAAAGAGCTTGACATATACAGAATTTTCGTGGATAAAAACGGAAAAGAGGTAAATTTGAGCAGTCTAAAAGTAAATGACGTTATCTATTCCAAAATCACGCTAAATTCAAAAAGCCCTATCGCAAACGGCGTAATAAACGAGATCGTAAGCCCTTGCTTTGAGGTAGTAAATGAAAATTTAAGCGGCTTTACGAGAGACGAGAGCGCAAAAAACAATATAACCTTAGAGTATCAGACCATAAAAGACGATCGCGTTATCAGCTTTTACAACCTTGAAAATAAAAAAGCCGCGTTATTTACGCCGTATCGTGTCGTAATGAGCGGTAAATGCATGCTTCCTGCGGTAATAACCGAAAATATGTATAACGACACTCAAAACGATTACGATTTGGCTCAAAAATCATTCACGATCAAGTAAAATTTAGGGCGAGCAATCGCCCTAACCCACGCATATCTATCGTAAATAAAAAGAAAATTTTAAACAATCTTTAGATAAAATCAGGCATTTTTTAAATGCAAAAAGGACGTAAAATGGCTGATTTTTACAATGCAAAAGACGTTGAAGAAAAATTTTATAAAATTTGGGAAGAGCGTGGATATTTTGAGATAGACGCGAACAAAGAGATTCAAAAAGACGGACTAAAATTTTGCATTATGATGCCTCCGCCGAACGTAACGGGCTCGCTTCATATCGGACACGCTTTAACATTTACGCTTCAAGATATTATGACACGCTATAAAAGAATGGACGGATATAAAACACTTTGGCAACCGGGGCTTGATCACGCCGGTATCGCCACACAAAACGTCGTAGAAAAGCAGCTGCTTAAACAAGGTATCACAAAAGAGAGCATAGGTCGCGAGGAATTCGTAAAAAAAGTTTGGCAATGGAAAGAAAAAAGCGGCGGAATGATATTTCATCAAATGCGGCGTCTCGGCATAAGCCCCGCTTGGAGCAGGGAGCGATTTACGATGGATGAAGGGCTTAAAAAAGCCGTTAACAAGGCGTTTGTAAGCCTATACGAAAAGGGTCTTATAGTCCGCGAAAACTATATGATAAACTGGTGTACTCACGACGGCGCACTAAGCGATATTGAAGTTGAGCATAAACAAAATAAGGGCAAACTTTATCATATACGATATTATTTTGCCGATAATAGCGATATTTCATACGAGCAATCCGCATCCTTGCTTTCGCACTCTCAAAATCCGTCGCAGGACGTATCAGCCGTTGGGTCGCAAAATGTAGAAAATTTAAACGAAAAAATTTCAAATCCAGCAAAAGATGGTTGCAAGACGAGCCGATATATCGTAGTCGCCACAACAAGACCCGAAACCTATTTCGGCGATACGGCGGTAATGGTAAATCCAAACGACGAGCGATACAAGAGCTTAATCGGCAAAAAAGTCGTGCTTCCTATCATAAATCGCGAAATTCCTATTATCGCAGACGAGCACGTTGATATGGAATTCGGAACGGG
>JAJQAF010000065.1 GCA_021203945.1 Campylobacter sp. | reverse complement strand
TATGAGTCCGTTAAACATTATTTCTCTTTAATATTTTTTAGAGAAATTATAGCGACTAAAAATAAAAAAGGTAATAAATTTAAAAATATACGCCGTAGAAAGGTGATCTAAAAATTTTAATCCTCGTATGCGCCGACGGATAAAATTTTATCAATTCTTTTTGCTACCAGCTCATTAACGTCTAGTTTTTAAAGACTTTGTAATTTTGAGACGAAATAATTAGCCAACTCTTTTGAAGCGTTCTCTTTGTCTCTGTGAGCGCCATTTACAGGCTCATTTATAACATCGTCGATAAGTTTTAGGTTTTTAAGATCATCCGCAGTAATTTTCATAGCCTTTGTGGCTTGCTCTTGTTTTGACGGATCATTCCACAGTATTGCCGCACAACCTTCAGGAGATATAACGGAGAATACGGAATTTTTCATCATCGCTAATTTGTCGGCCACTCCTATTGCTAGCGCTCCGCCGCTTCCGCCTTCGCCGATAACCACAGCTACGGTAGGAATTTTCAAAGTAGCAAATTCAAAAAGATTACGTGCGATCGCCTCGCTTTGACCGCGCTCCTCGGCTCCCACGCCGGGATATGCGCCCGGAGTATCGATAAGAAATAAAATAGGAAGATTAAATTTTTCGGCAAGTTTAGCCGCGCGCAAAGCTTTGCGATAACCTTCAGGATGAGGCATGCCGAAATTTCGTCTTAATTTATTTTTTGTACCGCGACCTTTTTGCTCGCCTATGACCATAGCCTTTTTACCGCCAATATAACCGATATAGCAAACTATGGCAGGATCGTCGCGAAATGCCCTATCTCCATGGATTTCATAAGCATCAACCATAAATAACCTAATATAATCAATAGCATACGGACGATCTGGATGACGCGCTAATTGCAGACGTTGATATTCGTTTAAATTTTTATAAACTTTTACAATCTCTTTTTCTAAATTTTTATTTAGAATTTCGACTGCATGTTCGTCGCCTTTGATTTTAGCGTTTGCTATATCATCATCTATTTGTTTGATACTTTTTTCAAAATCCAAGTAGCTCGACATATTAATCCAACTTTTTAAATATTAAAGCACCGTTTGTACCGCCAAAACCAAACGAGTTACTCATGACAAATTTTAACTCGGCTTTTCTAGCTACGTTCGGAACGTAGTCTAAATCGCAATCTGGATCCGGAGTAGTATAATTAATCGTCGGAGGGATAATTTTATCTCGCATAGCCATAATCGATATGACGGCTTCTATCGCGCCTGCACCGCCCAAACAATGCCCGATTTGTCCTTTTGTAGAGCTTACGGGCGGACAATTTTTTCCAAAAAGCGCCTTTAAAGCGGCGGTTTCATTTTTGTCATTAACGGGCGTTGAAGTGCCGTGCGCATTTACGTAATCAAGTTTAACGTTACCTGCCATATCCCAAGCTTGTTTCATCGCGCTAAGCGGACCTTCAAGCGTAGGAGAGGTAATGTGATAGGCGTCTCCGCTTTCGCCGAAACCTATAATCTCGGCATAAATTCTAGCTCCTCTTGCTTTTGCGCTCTCATACTCTTCAAGCACCAAAGCGCCGGCTCCTTCACCCATAACAAAGCCGTCGCGATCCGCGTCAAACGGACGAGAGGCGTGTTCCGGATCGTCGTTTCTAGTAGAAAGCGCTTTCATTGCGGCAAATCCGCCGACACCGACTCCGCAAATTGTAGATTCCGCGCCTACGACAAGCATATTTTGGGCTTGTCCTATCATTATACACTTAGCGGCCTGCGAAATAGCGTGAGTGCTAGCCGCACATGCCGTAACACTAGAAAGGTTCGGTCCTTTTAGATTGTGATTTATAGATACGATACCGCCGAGCATATTTACTAATGCGGACGGTATAAAAAACGGAGAAATTCTTTTTACGCCTTTTTCAAAAAAAGTAATCGAATTTTTTTCTATATTCGGCAAACCGCCTATGCCCGCTGCCGAACTAACGCCGAATTTAGAACCGTCGAAATCACCAAAATTCGCATCGATCATTGCTTCGTTTGATGCTTTTATGCCAAATTGTATGAAACGATCGACTTTTTTAACCTCTTTGCCGTCTAAAATGCTATTTGGATCAAAATCGGTTATCTCGGCGGCAATCTGAACGGGAAAATCGCTCACATCAAAAGATGTTATTTTTTTTACACCACTTTTACCTTCGCAAATAGCTTTAAAAGAGCTTTCTTTATCAAGCCCAAGTGCATTGATCATACCGATACCGGTTATTACGACTCGTTTCAATACATCTCCTTAAATAAAACTATATCAACAATTTAGATTATTTGCCAAGCTTTTCTATGTAATTTACAACATCGGCAATGCTTATAAGCTTCTCGGCTTCAGTATCTGGAATTTCAACTTCGAATTTCTCTTCTAAAGCCATCACAAGCTCAACTACGTCAAGCGAATCGGCACCTAAATCTTCAATAATCTTTGATTCAAGTTTTACCGCCTCAGGATCTACGCTTAGTTGTTCTACAACAACATCTCTAACATCATCAAAAACTGCCATTTCAGGTCTCCTTATAAAAAATGTCTGTCATTTTATAATATTTACGCTTTTATTTATTTTAAACTCGTCAATTAACATGAAATTAATGTCGCTTACATATAAAGTCCGCCGTTGATTTTAAGCGTTTCTCCAGTTACGTAACTCGCATAATCGCTTAGCAAAAACGCCACACCATTTGCGACGTCATCGGCACTTCCCATCTTTTTAAGCGGGATATTCGCTTCATATGCCGCTTTGACCTCATCGCTCAAAGCGCTCGTCATATCCGTAGCGATAAAGCCCGGCGTTACGCAGTTAAAGCGCACATTTCTGCCTGCACCCTCTTTGGCAAAACTCTTAGTCATGGCTATCATTCCGCCTTTGCTCGCGCTGTAATTTACCTGCCCTGCGTTACCCATTTCACCGACTATGGAAGCTACATTTACGATCGCACCGAAGCGTTTTTTACTCATAACCTTAAGCGCTTCACGACATCCGATGAAAGCAGATGTTAAATTTGCGTTTATAATATCGGTAAATTCTTGCGTTTTCATACGAAGAGATAATTTATCGTTCGTAATTCCTGCGTTATTTACGAGATAGCTAAGCTCTCCGTCGCTAGCTACGATTAAATTTATACCTTTTATGAACTCATCTTCATCAGTTGCATCAAATTTAATAACCGCAGCCATGCCG
>JAJQAF010000179.1 GCA_021203945.1 Campylobacter sp. | reverse complement strand
GATTATCATAAATTTAAAAATAACGACGGCAGGCATCTTGTGGTCTCGCATTCGGCGGTCGGGAGAATGTGGAGGCTTAGAAATTCATTAAGATACGAAAGCGAATTTAGGGAGCATTTACTTTGCGGACGCAACGATTGGGATAAAAACGATGATATTTTTAACGTATTCGGGCATACGCCGACATATGAGCCGATTATCAAGCAATTTGCCGCAAATATCGATCTTGGCTGCGTTTATCAATATCGCTTTCATAACCCGCGACTTTGTGCGTTAGAGTTTCCGAGTATGCGAATTTTTACTCAAAAGAATATTGAATATTAGTAAAATTTATTCTAAATCGACCGGTTAAATTTAGCAACTGCTTTTAAAATCATATTAATCAAAACTTAAAAAATATTTTTTAATTAGTATATGTGTAAAAATTTCAAAATTTTAAGCCATGCAATATAAAATTCCTTATAAAAATAAAATTTTTATATTTTTTATGATAGGATAAATGCCTAAACTTTAAACAAAAGGAGCGTATCAAATGAAAAAGACTTCTGTAATATTGGCAGGTTTGCTTCTTGCTTCCGTGCTTGGTGCAAAGGAATTTGTATCCATCGGCACAGGCGGAATGACCGGCACTTATTATCCGATAGGCGGTGCGATTTGCCGTTTGGTAAATAAAGACCCGCAGATAAAATGCTCGGTGCAATCGACGGGCGGTTCCGTTTATAACGTAAATAATGTGCTTAAAAAAGAGCTAACCTTCGGTTTTGTTCAAAGCGACGTAGTTTATGATAAGTATAACGGCAAAGGTAAATTTGAAAATATGGCGGATACGAAACTTCGTTCCGTAGTCGCGATTTATCCGGAACTTTTGGCGTTTGTCGTCTCAAAAGAAAGCGGCATAAAAGACATCAACGATCTTGTCGGTAAAAAATACAATGTCGGAAATCCGGGTAGCGGAAACGAAGTAACGACTCTTGCGGTATTTGCGGCAAAAGGTTTTGACGTGGCAAAGCTCGGTCATCGCGGCGTTTTGACCGTCCAAGAATGCCCGCATGCGCTTAAAGATAAAAAGATAGACGGATATAGCTTTATGGTCGGTCATCCGACGGCAAACATTACCGACGCGGCGAATTCTCTTCCTATAGATATTTTAAATATCGAAGGTAGCGATATTGACAAAATGATAAACGAACATCCATATTTCGCAAAAGGCGTTATACCAAAAGGCTCTTATGAAGGTGTTGATCGCGACGTAAATAGTATCGGCGTAAAAGCTGTTTTAGTGACGGACGAAAGCGTTAGCGACGCATCCGTAAAAGCCGTAGTTAAATCAATACTCAATAATTTTGATGAGTATAAAACTCTTCATCCGGCGTTAAAATCGGTAACGAAAGAGAGCCTCGTTCAAGGACTTTCCGCTCCGCTTCATCCTGCTGCAGAAGCGGTTTATAAAGAAGCCGGCATACTTAAATAACAAAATTCGGCGGGAGAAATCCCGTCTAAAATTTTAAAATTTATGAATATCAATTAAGTATAATTTGGTATCTTTAAATTTTAATTAAGGGGAAAAATGAATAACGTTAAAGAAAATGAAGAGCAATTTGTAGAGGTAAAAACAAGAGAAATAACTAATAAATTTTATAATTATTTCGTTGCTATTTTATGTTTTTCTTGGTCCGTATTTCAACTTTATATCGCATATTTTCCTTTAAATACAAATATCTCTCGCTCCATTCACTTGACGTTTGGCGTTGCGCTCGTTTTTTTGCTATATCCCGTAAAATTTCATAAAAAAGCACACATTAGTTTGCCGTTTTACGATATTTTTATTTGTCTGCTAGGTATCGTGGTCATGCTTTATCCGGCAGTAGATTTTTACGGACTTGCCTCAAGACCGGGAGATTATTTACAAAGAGATATCGTAGCGGCTTTTATTTCTATCGTCATTCTTATTGAGGCCGGCAGAAGGGTCATAGGACCGGCGCTTGGTATTATTTGTATCCTATTTTTGATATACGATTATTTTGGTCCGTATATGCCGGATATTATTGCTCACCAGGGCGCCAGTATCGAGAAGCTGGCAGGGCATATGTTTTTAACTACGGAGGGAATTTTTGGCGTTCCTATCGGAGTTAGCGTTAGTTTTATTTACTTATTCGTTTTGTTCGGTTCGTTGCTTGAGCGAGCGGGAGCAGGTCAATATTTTATAAATTTAGCTTTTTCATTACTCGGTAAATTTAGAGGAGGGCCGGCAAAGGCTTCGGTTATAGCTAGCGGGCTAACGGGAATGGTGAGCGGAAGTTCAACGGCAAACGTCGTAACCGTCGGAACATTCACTATACCTCTTATGAAACAAGCCGGACTTTCGCGGGTAAAAGCCGGAGCGATAGAAGTAGCTGCAGGCGTAAATGGTCAGCTTATGCCGCCTATAATGGGTGCGGCGGCATTCATCATAGCGGAATTTTTAGGAATGAGCTATGCAAACGTTATGACGGCCGCTATTGTTCCCGCGTTTGCTTGTTATATTTCGCTATTTTTTATAGTGCATTTGGAAAGCTGTAAAATAGGGCTAAAAGGAATTAAACAAAGTGAATATCAATCAAAATTTAAAATTTTTCTAAGCGGACTTCACTATCTTATGCCGATTGTTATTTTGCTCTATACGCTTTTGTTTCTTAAAGAATCTGCAATATCGGCCGCCTTTAACGCGATCGGATTTTTATTTTTGATTATGATATTTCAAGAGCCCGTTAAAAAATTGGCGTTCGGCGAAAAAATTGGCTTAAGCGACGCTTTGATCGGCTTTAGTGATATTTTTTGGGCTATGGTCACAGCTGCAAAGAGTATGACGACAATCGCTGTCGCAACGGCGCTTGCAGGGATTATAGTCGGTTCTATCTCCTTAACCGGACTTGGACAGGTGCTTTCCGATTTGGTAGAACAACTTGCAGGGGATAATATAATCCTGATTTTGATTTTAACCGCCGTAATGTCGCTTATTTTGGGCATGGGACTTCCGACAACCGCAAATTATATCGTCGTATCAAGCCTTGTCGCTCCGGTTATTTTATTTTTGGCTCATAAAAACGGCTTTTTGATCCCGGCTATTGCGGTGCATCTGTTTGTATTTTATTTTGGAATTTTAGCCGATGACACTCCGCCTGTAGGTATTCCGGCATATGCGGCTGCTGGTATCGCCAAAGCAAATCACGTAACTGTAGGATTA
>JAJQAF010000115.1 GCA_021203945.1 Campylobacter sp. | reverse complement strand
CCCCGTTTTGCTTGAGGAGGCGCTGTTGGAAAACGGGTTTGGAATTTTGGATTTTAGCAGGCAGGACGGCAATCTAGTCGTTGTTCTTGACGCAAAAGACGCTAAAATTTCAAGCGCACGGATCGCATTCGAAGAAGAGGCGGTTTTGCGACGTTTCGGAAGGAGTTACTTTCTAGATACAAACGGCTCAAGCGCACTTGAAATAATCTCTAAAGAGCCGAATCGTTGGGTGCCTTTGATCAGGATTTATAATAAAAATTTAGAACAAATAGCCAATTACGAAGAGCACGAAACTATGTATAAATACGATATTGAGTTGCCTAACGACGCTAAATACGTGCTCATAGACGATAATATCGATATAAATAATATAAAAAACGAAATAATCGTAAAGCTAACTCAATAGGAGCTAACAATGTTTGATGAAATCAGATTTAACACCATCGAAAGATTGCCCAATTATATTTTTGCCGAAGTCAATGCTATAAAAATGGCGGCGCGAAGAAACGGAGAGGATATTATAGATTTTTCTATGGGAAACCCTGAAGGTCGCACTCCGCAACATATCGTAGATAAACTATGCGAAAGCGCGCAAAAAGATAAAACTCACGGATATTCGGCGAGTGCCGGGATATACAAGCTGCGCCTAGCCATTTGTAACTGGTATAAGCGCAAATACGACGTAAATTTAGATCCCGAAACCGAAGCCGTTGCCGTCATGGGAAGCAAAGAAGGCTTTGTCCATCTTACGCAAGCCGTCATAAATCCGGGCGATATCGCCGTAGTGCCCGATCCGGCCTATCCGATACACACGCAAGCTTTCATAATAGCAGGCGGAAACGTCGCGAAAATGCCGTTAATCTACAACGAAAAATATGAGCTTGACGAAAATAAATTTTTTGAAAATTTAGAACAAACGATACATGCAAGCTCACCCAAACCAAAATACGTAGTCGTAAATTTCCCGCATAATCCGACGACCGTAACCGTGCAAAAAAGCTTTTACGAAAGACTTGTGACGATGTCGAAAAAAGAGAGATTTTATATCATTTCGGATATTGCGTATGCGGATTTGACGTTTGACGGATATAAAACGCCTAGTATTTTTGAAGTAGCGGGCGCCAAAGACGTAGCCGTCGAATGCTACACTTTATCGAAAAGCTATAATATGGCGGGCTGGCGCGTGGGTTTCGTGTGCGGAAACAAACGTCTTTGCGCAGCGTTAAAAAAGATAAAATCATGGTTTGATTACGGAATGTTTACGCCTATTCAAGTCGGAGCGACGGTTGCGCTAGACGGCGATCAGCAGTGCGTGGAGGATATTAGAAAAATTTATGAAAAACGTCGAAACGTGTTGATAGAGGCGTTTGACGCCGCCGGTTGGAGCGTTATAAAGCCGAGCGCCAGCATGTTCGTTTGGGCTAAAATTCCGCCGCAAGTAGGAAATTTAGGCAGTTTGGAGTTTTCAAAACAACTTCTGACCAAGGCGCAAGTCGCGGTAAGTCCGGGCGTGGGATTTGGCGAAGGAGGCAATGATTACGTGCGTATCGCACTAATCGAGAACGAAAATCGCATACGCCAAGCCGCCAGAGGTATTAAAAAATATTTGAAAGAGTTTTGATGAACGTAGCGATTTTAGGCGTGGGAACGGTCGGCGAGCAAGTCGCTAAAATTTTAATACAAAATAAAAAGCTCATCACTGCCAGAAGCGGTCAGGAGATAAAACCTATCGTCGGCGTCGTGCGAAATTTAAACAAAGAGCGAGACGTGCAAATCCCGCTTACAAACGATATAAGCTCAGTAATAAACAGGAACGACATCGACGTTTTTGTTGAGCTTATGGGCGGCATAGACGAGCCTTATCGCGTCGTAAGCGAAATTTTAAAACGAAAAAAAGCCGTCGTAACCGCAAACAAGGCACTTTTGGCATATCATAGATATGAATTGCAAAATTTAGCGGGCAATACGCCGTTTGGTTTTGAAGCAAGCGTAGCAGGCGGTATCCCTATCATAAAAACACTGCGAGAAGGGCTAAGCGCAAACCATATCTTATCGCTAAACGGCATAATGAACGGCACTAGCAACTACATTTTAACGTCAATGATGAACGACGGAGTTAAATTTGAAGATGCGCTTAAAAAAGCGCAAGAACTTGGATATGCCGAAGCCGATCCGACATTTGACATCGGCGGATTTGATGCGGCGCACAAGCTGCTGATCCTAGCCAGTATCGCTTACGGAGTGCCTGCGCGTCCGGAAGATATTTTGGTAGAAGGCATTGATAAAATCACCAAAGAGGATATATTTTTCGCACACGATTTTGAATACGCGATCAAGCTGCTTACAATCGCTAAAAAAGCGGGCGATAAAGTCGAGCTGCGCGTCCATCCCGCACTTGTCGCAAAGGATAAGATGATAGCAAAGGTTGACGGCGTGATGAATGCCGTTAGCGTCATCGGCGATGCGGTCGGCGAGACGATGTTTTACGGTCCGGGCGCCGGCGGAAGCGCGACTGCCAGCGCGGTCATAAGCGATTTGATAGATATCGCTCGCGGCACGACTACTCCGATGTTAGGATACAAACTTCCGCTTGAGCTAAAGAATTTGGAACTTTTGTCGCAAGAGCAGATCAAAACAAAATATTATTTTAGACTTAAGGTTGCCGATAAAGTAGGCGTGCTGGCAAAAATCACAAATTTAATGAGCGAAAATAATCTCTCGATAGATAGCTTTTTGCAAAAACCTAAAGCCAAAAGCGACGAAAACGCGACGCTTTTCTTTACGACGCATACGAGCCTTGAAGCCGACGTTAAACGCGTAATTAAAATTTTAGACGAACGGGAATTTATCAAAGAAAGACCATGTATGATAAGGATTGAAGGTTAAGTGGGACTTAGCGAGTATCTTTTCGGTAAAATTTCCGAAGATAATGCGTGTAAATATCTGAGCAATTTAAAATTTAAGATATTAGAGCGAAATTTTCATTCAAAATTCGGCGAGATAGACGTTATTGCGGCAGATACAAACGGAGTGCTTCATTTTATCGAGGTTAAGGCGACAAGCGGAAATTATGAGACGGAATATCGATTAAACGCCTCAAAATATAAGAAAATTTTAAAAGCGATTGACTATTATTTGCTAAAAAACGGGCAAAATAGCGATTTTCAAATCGATTTACTTACGATCAATAAAGACAAATTTGAACTAATAAGAAATATTAGTTT
>JAJQAF010000101.1 GCA_021203945.1 Campylobacter sp. | reverse complement strand
GCTCAAGCAAGCTAAATTTAAGCTCGTTTATGTTTTCATTTGTCGCGGACGAAATCGGCAGGATGAAATACGGCTTGGCTGGATTAAAATCATAAATATTTTGCTTAAATTTTAGATTGTCCGCCTTATTCGTAAGCCCAAGCTCATTTAAAAATTCATCTATGGCGCTCTTTAAGTTTTCCGCCGCATCAACTCTCGTAAGCGCAACCGCATAATCCCTTTTGGCAAGCTTGGGCGAAAATTTCTCAACCTCGCTTTTTAGCGTGCAAAACTGCTCTTTTAATCCGCGATAATTTGCCGTATCAAGCATATAAAGCAAAATTTTCGTGCGTTCAATATGCTTTAGAAATTTAAGCCCAAGCCCGCGTCCGTCGCTTGCGCCCTCAATAATACCCGGAATATCCGCCATCACAAAGCCGTTATATTCATCAACTTCCACAAGCCCGAGCTTCGGCGTAAGCGTCGTAAATTCGTAGTTTGCGATTTGCGGTTTGGCGTTAGAAACAGTTGAAATCAGCGTTGATTTACCGACGTTTGGAAAGCCTACAAGTCCGATATCGGCGATCAACTTTAGCTCTAAACGCACATCGCGACATTCTTCGGGCATACCTTTTTGAGCGTATTCGGGAGCTTGATTGGTAGAGCTTTTAAAATGCACGTTGCCTAGCCCGCCTTTGCCGCCTTTTAAGAAAAGCACTCGCTCGCCCTGTGCGGTCAAATCGACTAAAAGCTCGCCGCTATTTGCGTCATAAACGGCGGTACCGGGTGGAACGACAAGCTCCAAGCTTTCGCCTTTTTTGCCCGTCATTCGCCTGCCCGAACCCGCTTCGCCGTCTTGGGCTTTGAGCGCGCGCTTGCCTTTGTAAGCCGCTAACGTGTGAGAGTTGTTATCAACTATAAAATACACATCTCCGCCGTCTCCGCCGTCTCCGCCGTCAGGACCGCCTAAAATCACGTGTTTTTCACGTCTAAAGCTCACGGCTCCGGCTCCGCCATGCCCCGAACTTAGCGTCAAATTCACACTATCTATAAACATTAATTTACCTTTTTAGTTTTGGGAGATTATATCAAATTTAGCTAAAAATAGGCTATTTAGAAAACTTACTCGCCTATATCCTAATATAAGAACTACGGCTAATTTATTAAAGCTGGAGCCGGAGCAATGTATAAAATATACAAATGTTACCGGATATGACACTATCGAAGCCCATACTTTGGCAAATGCGATGATAGGCTATCATATAAAGAATAATAATTGGGCAAATTTTCGACATTCGGATTAGCTTTTGAAATTTGTATCTATTCTTATGCGAGATTTTTTGATAAATTTAACCTCTCAGTGAGCCGTTACAAAGCAAGGTTTTAGAGAGGATTTTGATTTCATTTTTAAAAAGAAGGGGCTTTCGCCCCTAAATTTAAGCGGCAGGATAAACGGAAACTTTTTTTCTGTTTTTGTCTTTTCTTTCAAATTTAACGTATCCGTCGATAAGGGCAAATATCGTGTGATCTTTGCCAAGACCTACGTTTGAGCCTGCGTGAGTTGCCGTGCCTCTTTGGCGAATGATGATATTGCCCGCGCGAACGAATTCGCCGCCAAATTTCTTAACGCCTAAGCGGCGACCGATAGAATCTCGGTTATTTTGAGTTGAACCCTGACCTTTTTTATGTGCCATATCTAATCTCCTTAAGCTGCGATACTAACGACTTTAACGCGTGTAAATTGTCTTCTGAAACCGCGTTTAAGTTTTGAGTCTTTACGTCTTCTTTTTTTATAGATGATGACTTTTTTGTCTTTACCTAAATTTACGACCTCTAAGACAACTTTTGCACCCTTTACAAACGGTGCGCCTACCTTGACTTCGCCATCATTTACGACTAAAACATCGGTAATTTCAAGCGTTGATTTTGCTTCGGCTTCAAAGCGATCAAGTTTAAGGAATTCACCCTCGCTTACTTTATACTGCTTGCCGCCGTGTTTGATAATAGCGTATTTTGACATACTATCCCTTCTTTGGTAAGATACCAAAAAGCACTTTTTTACAAAAGATTTATGGAGCTTTTTAGCTTATGAAAGTGCGATTTTAGCTAAAATTTTATAAATTTTGGTTGAATTGAGAGGTAAAAACCTCTCAATTATAAATTTCAGTAATCAAGTTCCGGTTTTGACGTTTTATCCGTAGAAGCGGGGAACATCGGATACTCGACTTTTGGCATTTTACCAGTTAGGGAATTTAAAAAGGCTACTATACCGGTAGCCTCTTGATCGCTGATTTCTATGCCTAGCTGAATGCTTCCCATATATTGAACCGCTTGCTTAAGAGACCATACGGCACCGTTGTGAAAATATGGAGCGGTTAGCTCGATATTCCTTAACGTTGGAGCTTTTACCATTCCGTTTGCATCGCCCTTAAAGTCACCGATATCAGCGAATTTATATTTAGCCGCAACTTCAAACGGCTGAAGTGTGCCGCCTAAATTTACGCCGTTATGGCAAGCGGCGCAACCTTTATCGATAAATATTTTCAAACCTGCCTTTTCATCTTTATTCAAGGCTTTTTCGTCACCTTCTAGAAATTTATCGAATCTCGACGGAGTCACTAACGTTCTTTCAAAAATTCCTATAGCCGTAGTTACCAAATCAAAATTAATCTCGCTATTAAATGCTTTTTTGAATTCATCCACGTAAGCGGGGATCGACTTTAATCTATCCACGACAAGTTCGGGCGTAGAAGCCATCTCGGGTAGTGCAGTCATCGGACCCGCCGCTTGAGCCGCCAAATGCGCCGCGCGTCCGTCCCAGAACTGAACGGAATTAAAAACCGAGTTATATACGGTCGGTGCATTTACATGATGAGGGTTGGGCGTCCATTTATGACCTGTTGAAGCCGGTACGCCGTCGGCTCCGCCCAAGCCTAGATTATGACAGGTATTACAGCTTATGATGCCTGATTTTGACAGGCGCGGATCGAAATATAATCTTTTACCAAGCTCATATGCCGCCATCGTAGTAGGAAACTGTTTGGAATCAGGAGATGCGTCGTTTATCATCTTCGTAAGTGCCGCAGGATCGCTTGGAAGTGCTACAAGCCCCGAATCTAACGCCTCTTTGATTAAACCATCGGCAAAAACCGAATTTACCAAAACCATTGAGCTTAATAAGACAAACTTAGTTTTCATAATTACTCCTTAAATTTAAAGTTAGTATGGCAATTCTAAAATATTTTAAATTAAAATAT
>JAJQAF010000306.1 GCA_021203945.1 Campylobacter sp. | reverse complement strand
CTATTTCACTTCTGGTTATATATGGAATTTTTCCATTAGTGATATTTAGCTTATTTTTATCAATTCCGCTTTTTGTGGCATTAATATCAAAAATTCCATCTTTACCACCAATAAAAAACTCTCCCCACTACACGTCGGTTAATATTTCAGGACTAATCGCTAAATCAAGCAGACGATTTGTATAATATTCTTTTAAAATTTTCCTTTGTTTTGCTTCTCTTTCTTTGATAAATTCTTCCATAAAATACCAGTTTGGGTTGCCTTGATTATCAATCGGAAGTTTAAATTTTATTGTATGTAACCTTTTTTGAGAGCACATTCTATTGTACGAGAAAACATCTTTAATGCTGTATTCAATAGTATTTGCTAAAAATTTTTTAATGTAAGACGATAGTTTTATTTTAGAAACTAAAATATTTATCCTACCATGAGATACGGCGTAAAATTTATATTTGTGATAAAAGACTTTTCCGAACATATCTATCGTTATTAGGTCTTTATCAAAAATTTTACTTATGCCGTCTCCGTCTAAAATAAATTTACAAATACCGTTATTGTTTGTTCCTGATGATACTAAAGGTATTTTACCGTCATTTAGCAGCTTTGCTTGGTTATCACCAGCAGATAGTTCAAAGTCAAAAAAATCATTTAACGCAAACTCTCCCCACTCAACATCTTCTAAGCGATATTTATATTCACTCTTCATTCTTTATCACTTCGTCATATTCAATTTCATCTTGCTTAAGACCAAACAAATATCCTCTGCCGTGAGTTATCATATTTACTTCAAATGTTAGATAATCGGCTATCGTCTTTTCAAAGTCCGCTTCGCTTGGAATTTCATCGTTAAAATAATAAAAAGAGTGTAGCCATTCGTCCGTATCTTCAATAGTCGTTTCAACGCAAAATTTTGTAGGAGCTTCCGCTTTTCCGTTCCACACGTCTAGTAAGTGCCGCTTTTTGTCCTTTGCACTACCGTCATCAATAAGCCCTATGTGCTTACTTACGATATATCCGTCATTTTCAAAGTTTATAAATTTAGCTTTTTTAGTTTTTAAATGGGCTCTTCCTGCCGTAAAAATACCTATACAAGGATTCGTGCCTACTCCATAAAAGGTATTTTTATTAAGAGTTATTACGCCCTCCAATGTGTGATTTTTTAAAATCTTAGTTTTTAAATTTCGCTCATCTTTGGTTTTACCGGTAAATGTTGATTGCGGAACGATGACGGCTACTTTAGCGCCTTTTACCAAGCTTTCTAGCAAGTGGTTTATAAAATTTATCTCGTAAAGTTCGGGGTTTTGCTTTGAGCCTTGAGAATACGGCGGATTCATAAGTCCGACATTACAGCCTTTTAGTTGCAATTTGCTAGCATTTTGATTTAAAAAATTTTGATTTTCAAGGTTGCTCTTGCCGTCGCCGCGAAGTATCATATTTGTAGTGGCTATGGTAAACATATAATCTTGCTGTTCTATACCGAAAAGCTGATTTTTACGTATATTTAGCTTTTGCGTTTCATCATCTGCTTGTGAGAGCATTTTATGCATAGCGGCGATCAAAAATCCAGCCGTTCCGCAACACGGATCTAAAATTTTATCATTCGGCTTTATATCTAAAAGCTCACAAAATAGATCAGTGATATGTCTTGGCGTAAGTATGATACCAAGACTTTGTCCGTCGCCTCCGGAATATGACATAAATTCTCCGTAAAATCTACCTATGTAGTCTTCCGTAGATGAGTTATATTTTATATTTATAAAAATATTTTTGTATAAAATTTCAGTGAAGTGCTTTAGCGGAGTTTTGCCTAAATTCGGGTTTATTTCGTTTATTGTGGTGTTGTCTTTTATGATGTTAAATTGATTAAGAAGTTTATCTCGTTTGACTTCAGGGCTTACATTAGCTCGTTTTAGATTGTCCTCTATCGCTCTATAAATTTTCTCGCCGTCGGTTTTGGTTTTATCGCCAATCAAATCCGTAATAGCAAAATTTTTATGCTCCGTTTCCGAAAGTGCAAGAAGTATGCCCGAGATAATAAGCGGTTTGTTTTTATCTTCTAAATTTCCATAATTTCTTAAATCTTCATGCAAATCTCGTGCGATTTTTAAAAGCTCTTCGTTTTTTAGCTCCTCTTTGGGCGTAGCTTTTAATATTTTTCTTTCATAATATTCCGTGATATTATCTTCATTAAAAGATATGAGAGTTTCTAAATTTTCAAGCTCTTCATAATCTCCACGTTCATTTACGAAAATCGGCGAAATGATATGATTTTTTTCGTTTCCGCTAATGCTTACGGCGATAATCTTTTTGTAGCTAGTCTTAGACGCAAGATGTTTGCCGTAAAATAAAGCTCCATTTACCGCATAATCGGTTACGGCTTTTACCTCTTGCGAGATTAAGCCTTTTTCATCTCGGAAAATATGCTTATTTAAATTCGCCTTATCCTCTATAACGATAAGAAAATCTTTTACTACGCCGACATGATCCGGAAAACCGACATTTCCGGTACCTTTCTTAGATGCCGACGACAAAGCCTTATCTATCTCTACTACATTGCTTCCTTGGGCGCAAAAGCTCTCGCTACCCCCCCCCATTTCTTTAAGCATATCATATACCCAAAGATCGGTCATAACTTCTTTTTTTGCCAAATTAACATTCTCCTTTAAATTTAATTATGCCGTATTTTGAATATATTAAATTTAATATCCTACTCCCACTCGATATGTCCATTGATATCCTTTTGTGTAAATAGCATAAAATCAATATTTTTGTTATCAGGTCTAGCCTTATTATCCAGTTTATTTCTGTTTATCCGATTTTTTGCAAGCATATTGCAAGCACAGATAGATAAAATAATTACATCTTATCTTGAGCTACAAACAATAAGTAAGAGTAAAGTAAATTAAATATCGGTTGATCCCCTTTATAAAATTCCTCATTAACAATACGGGTCAATCCATGAGTTGAATAGTTATATTTATCTACAAAGGCACCTGTTATTAAACTCTGCTTATTTGTATCATATATGCTAGTTACCGCTCTCTTATCTCTATCATCCGTTACTTTAGAAAACAAATTATTCTTAATGCTATCTTCAGAGAATATCTTTTTAAAATTTTCTTTCAAATATTCACTCTTGTTTTCTTTAAGTAAATCCAAAATTTCACAACAGATTACTTCTAACAATGTTCTTACAGATGCTACTCTCAACAGTTTACAGCTATCATTATCATAAAC
>JAJQAF010000230.1 GCA_021203945.1 Campylobacter sp. | reverse complement strand
AATGAGCCCGCTTGAACACGGCGAAGTGGTCGTGACGGACGACGGGGCGGAGACGGATCTTGATCTGGGACATTACGAGCGCTTTTTGGACGAGAGCTTATCTCAAAATAATAACTTTACGACCGGGCGCGTTTATAGCGCAGTCATAGAAAAGGAACGTAGAGGCGATTATTTGGGCAAAACAATTCAGGTTATCCCCCATATCGTAGGCGAGATAGTCGATCGCATTAAAAAAGCGGGCGAAGGTAAAGATATTTTAATCGTAGAGATCGGCGGAACGGTCGGCGACATCGAGGGCTTACCGTTTTTGGAGGCGATCCGCGCCCTTCGTATAGAGGCTGGTAAAAAACGGGCGATGAATATTCATTTAACGTTAGTTCCTTTTATAAAAGTAGCCGGCGAGTTAAAAACCAAACCCACTCAGCATAGCGTAGGCGAGTTGCGCCGTATCGGAATAAGTCCCGATATGATAATTTGTCGTTCCGAGATGCCTTTAAATCGCGATCTAAAAGATAAAATCGCGTCAAGCTGCGGCGTAGAGAAAAACTGCGTAATAGAAAGCTCCGATAGCGCCAGCATTTATCAAATTCCGCTTTCATTTTTAAAGCAAGATATTCTAACTCCGATTGCCGAAAGCCTTGAGCTTGGCGAGCTAAAACCCGATATGTCCGAATGGGACAGCTTGGTCAAACGCATAATAGCTCCTACAAACGAGACTACGATAGCCTTTGTGGGCAAATACGTCGATCTAAAAGAGAGCTATAAAAGTTTGACCGAAAGTATAGTCCATGCCGGCGCGACTCTTGACACACGCGTAAATTTAAAATGGTGCGATAGCGAAAAGATCGAGCCGCAAAACGTTAATGAACTGTTAAAGGACGTTGATGGAATTTTAGTAGCGGGAGGCTTTGGCGAACGCGGAATAATAGGTAAAATGGAGGCGATAAAATTTGCGCGCGAAAATAACGTGCCTTATCTTGGAATTTGCCTTGGAATGCAGCTGGCGATGATTGAATTTGCCAGAGACGTTTTAAAATTACAAGACCCGAATTCTATGGAATTTAGCGCCGAATGTAAAAATCCTATCGTCTATCTCATTGATAGTTTTATCGATGCAAGCGGTCAAAAACAAATTAGAACGCATAAAAGCCCGCTCGGAGGAACTATGAGACTCGGCGCTTATGAGTGCGATATTAAAGCGAATTCTCTTTTAAGCAAAATTTACGGCGGAGTCAAAAAGGTAAAAGAACGCCATAGACACCGCTACGAGGCAAATCCGAAATACAGGGCGGAATTTGAAAAAGCCGGACTAATCGTAAGCGGCGAAAGCAGCGGACTTATAGAAGCCGTCGAACTAAAAGGTCATCCGTGGTTTGTCGGCGTTCAATTTCATCCGGAATTTACCTCGCGACTAACCAAGCCAAATCCGACCATACTTGGCTTTATACGCGCTAGTATAGCAAATCATGTTAAGTAAGGAAGATATTAGGAATTTATTGGAGCTTAGGTTTAGTAAGGACATTCATAAAAAGCTTTCGCAAATTCCTACTCCCGCCGCTTTAAAAGATATTTTTAAAGGCGCTATTCGTATCAAAGAGGCGATAGAGCGAGACGAACACATAGTTATTGTCGGAGATTATGATGTCGACGGAGTCGTTTCTAGCGTGATATTGGCGGAATTTTTCGACGATTTGGGCGTTAGCAATTATCAAGTTCGTATTCCAAATCGTTTTAAAGACGGATACGGGTTAAATCCGGACATTATAGAAGAGCTTGATAGCGAAGTAAAGTTAATTATAACCGTAGATAACGGAATTTCGGCAAACGATGCGGCTAAAATTTGCAAACAGCGCGGCATCGATCTAATCATTACCGATCATCATATGCCGCCTGAAATTTTACCCGATGCATATGCGATAATAAATCCGAAACAAAAAGATTGCACCTTTCCGAATATCGAAATTTGCGGTGCTGAAGTCGCTTGGTATTTAGTCGGCGCGTTAAAAGACGTTTGCAAGCTAAACTACGATATGAGTAAATTTTTAGAGCTTTTAGCCATCGCGATAATCGCCGATATGATGGAACTAAGAGATATGAACCGTATTCTGGTGAGGCTTGGCATAACAAAACTAAACAAAACCAAGAGAATGGCATTTAGAGCTATAAAAGAATTTTACGGTAAAGATAAATTAGAGTGTGACGACATTAGCTTTTTAATAGCTCCGCTCATAAATTCAGCCGGACGAATGGACGATGCTATGAATTCGTTCAATTTTTTACGCGCAAAGACAATTGATAGCGCCTATGATTATCTTGATATGATTATAGATTTTAACAACTCGCGAAAAGAGGAAGAACGCACTCTTTTTGAATGTTCGTTAAAAGACGTCAAAGACGACGAGGAGATCATAGTCACGTGGGGTGAACAATGGCACGAAGGCGTGATCGGCATCGTCGCCAGCCGCCTTGCAAAGCATTTTGCCAAGCCCGCTATCGTATTTAGTATAGACGGAGGTCGCGCAAAGGGTAGCGCGCGTAGCGTAGGAAAGTTAGATATTCTTTCGCTTATCGCCCGACACGAGGACTTGTTAAATAGTTACGGAGGTCATAAAGGTGCTGCCGGGCTTGTCATAGCGCCTGAGAATTTGCAAAAATTTAAAGATGAGATAAATAAAAGCTGCTTTTTGATGGATCTGCATAAATTTACAAGCTCGGATGAGCTCTTGGGCGACATAAGTCCAAAGGAGATTGATTTTGAATTGCTTGAAATTTTGGAGCTTTATGAACCTTACGGACAAAAAAATCCTCGTCCGATATTTAGGATAGACGATGCCGTCGTTAAAAACGAAAAACTCATAGGACGCGATCAAAATCACCTAAAACTTATTTTGCAAAAAGACGACAAAACGCTTGAGGCGCTATTTTTTAACTTTACGCGCCACGTTAAAGTCGGAGATAGCATAAATATCGTATTTTCCGTTTCTAAAAATTCGTTTCGCGGGCTTGTAACGCCGCAACTTTTGATAAAGGAGATTATTTAGCTAGATTAATGCCGAGGGCGCGAGCTGCGATAGCCCGCAACTAACGACTGCGACTAGATTAAATTTGGATATTTTTTAAATTTTGACTATAAAATGCGTAAAACGATAAATTTTAGGGAGGAGGGGCGTTTTGCCCCTAAATTTAAGCTAATTTCGTTAAATGTTTTTTAAGAAATTCACCGAATTCATCTTGTGTTA
>JAJQAF010000182.1 GCA_021203945.1 Campylobacter sp. | reverse complement strand
TCACAAAACAGCCCGGACGAAAAGGCGGAAACTGCTCGGACGAAAGGTATTAGCCAGTTTGGACGAAAGGGCTGAACCGGCTCGGACGAAAGGTCGGAACATATAATGAATAATAATTTTAACACAGACTACAACATAGACTACAACATAGACTACAACATAGAGAATTTTATTACACATGCGCATACGCGCGAAAGCGCACAAGCTCAAAAGCGTTTAGAAGCAAAAGACGATTTAAACGATTTAGAAAAAATTAATTCTTCCGTAAGCGAGAAAGAAAATTTACAAACTCAAACGTTTCAGCCTCTACAAGAGAATTTTACTCCTAGCGTTCAAATAAATTTACCCGACTTTATAAATCCTAAGCTTTGGGAATATTATTTAGCCTACGTAAGAGAGAAAGGCTGGCGCTTTAGCGTAATGGAGCTTGATATGAAATTTAGAGAATGGGCTAAATGGCATAGCGAGGGCATAGACATAAACGAGTGCATAGAGCTTGCTATGTGCTGCGGGTATAAAAATCCGATAAAATCGAAGCCGGCCGCTATGCCGCCCGCGGAAAGCTCGATAGATAAAATTTTAGAGCAATACGAAACGAGGGGACAATAATTATGACCGCCATTCAAAACGATTGCGAAAATTTACAAAGACAACTGTTAATGACGGCTTTTAACAATTGCTACGAAAACGAACCCGCTTGTATCTGCGGCGAAATAGACGAAAATCTTTTTACGACCAAAGCTAGGATAGAGCTGATACGCCGTTATAACGCCCACATAAAAAATCTACCCGCAGTAGGATTTTTTGCGTGTCTGCGCGATAGCGTCCGAGGCATCGGCTATTTGGAAGACGAGCTTAGTCATATCATGACGTATGCTCCTCTTCCCGGCTGGGCTTACTTTGATTACGTAGAGTATCTGCGCAAGCTAAAAGCTACGCTGGCGTTAAAAGAGCTAAGGGGGCTTTGATGAATTTGCCGGATTTTAGAAGTCCCGACGAGGCATACGCTTATTTGTCCGAGTTGGAGACAAAGATTAAAGCCGCAAAAGAGCAGATAAGCGGAACGAACCTAACGAAATTCGAGACGCTGGAGCAAAATTTTAAACGCCAAGACGCAAGCGCTCCGCTTAAATTTATTCCGACGGGTCTTTTTTGGCTGGATAACGAACTGGCAAATCACGGACTTGCCGAGGGAAGCTTTATAAACTTAGCGGGAGCAAGCTTTGCGGGCAAGACTTTCTTTATTTTAACGCTACTTCAAAAGATTGCCGAAAGCGATAAAGCGGCGTTTTTCAGTTACGAGATGTATGAAAAGGTTTTATACCGCAAGCTAAGATTTTCAAGGCAAACGGTCAGAAGAAATTTATTCTTAATCCAAGACGAACCCTATCTTGACGCAATAGAGCTCAGAATAAGAACGCTTGTTAAGACGGGAGTTAAATTTTTCGCCGTCGATAGTCGTATGAAAATCCAGCTTAGAGAGAAAACGGACGAATACATAAAAAACGTTACGATCTCCGCTACTCTAAGCAGGCTTTGTAGGGAAACGGGCGCGATAATCATCCTGATTAATCAAATGAACAACGCCGATTTAAGCAGCGGCAAACTAAATTTAAAAGGCGGAAACGACCAGGTATATGATAGCGATATGGTCTTTTACGTCGTGTTAAAAGACGACGGTATGCGTTGGCTAATCTGCGAGAAAGACAGGCTAAGCGATAGCGGGCTTAAGTGGAAAGTAAAAATCCCTCATATAACGCCCAATCGATACGGAGCCGCTACGGCAATAGAGTTTAAAGAAAGCGAGGACGAATAAGCATATGATAAAACAAATCAAAGAGTTAAACGAAATAAGGCTTAAGCTCGTAGATAGCTTTGAATACGAGGTGAGTTTTTATAATCGAGACGGACAAAGAGCGCAAGACGTCATAAGGATTAAAGCGCACGAGATAAATAAGCTGGACGACGTGTTGAGAAGAAAAAACAAGCGCATAAGAGAAGCCAACAACGAGGCTAGGCAAGGAAGGCTGATATGATGTTTTATAGTAGCGGCGAATGATCAACTCAATATTAAAAGAACCAAAACCAAAAAGAATTTATCACGGCTTTAAAAGCGTAATAGTCCCGACAGAGGAAGTCGAGCAGATGAAGCTGGTCGATTGGCTGAGGGTTAAAAAGATACCGCATACTCACGTAGCAAACGAGAGAATGGCTAGCATAGCCTTTAAAAAGAAATTAAAGGCTTTAGGAGTAAGTGCGGGCTTTCCGGATATGATAGTTTTTTTGCCGAATTTAATAATTTTTATAGAGATGAAGCGGGCTAAAAAGAGCCTAAGCAGAGTAAGCGATAATCAGGATGATTGGATAGAGACCATAAATTTTTACGATTACGCGAAAGCTAAGGTATGTTACGGCGCAGGCGAAGCGATAGATTTTATAAATGAGTGTTTGAAGGGTATTTGATTGTCTTATGATTTTACTAAATTTTATAGCCTTAGCGAGCTTTTTAACGATGATTTGCGAGTTATAGCTCATATTATAGCCATAAGCGCAAAGATGGACGCGATTAAAATTTATAAGGATTTAGAATTCGGCAGATATAAAGACGAATATATAGAGATTTTAGAACAAGTCGTAAGCGGATTAACACAAACGCCCTTTAAAACCTACACGGGTGTTATAAAAGCTATAATAGACCCCAAAAATAGCGTTTTTGCACGTGATGATTTTTCAAATATCGAAGCTTATAGCGTATTTAAAAGACAATACAATAAGAGTGCAAAGGCAAAAACGGCTAAGAAAAACAAAAAAGCAAAATCTTCGTATGATTGGGGATTATTTAAGGGGCTGATTTAAGTGGCTTACAGCATAGAGAAATGGGAGAGAGCCAAAGCCTATTATGAAAGTGGGCAATATTCACTAGCGCAGATAAGCCGGAAAGTAGGCATAAGCAAAAGTAAGATAAGCGAAAGAGCAAAAAGGGAACAATGGGAACAGGGCAAAAACGCCGATTATATCGAAGCTAAAAAGACTATTGCGACCAAAAAGGGAACGCAAAAGGGAACGATTATCCAAATTCTGGACGAAATAGCGGAAGAAGCCACTAGAAATTTAATCTTTTTTCAAAACTCCGCCATAAAAAATCAAAAGAAAGCTAATGAGATGTTAGAGCTTGCAGAGGACTTAGCAGACCTTGAAGCACACAGCAGAATAACGGCAAGAAATAAAGACACCGTATGCG
>JAJQAF010000262.1 GCA_021203945.1 Campylobacter sp. | reverse complement strand
AATCAAAAAAGCTTTCTGTCCCCAAAATCCCGATTCTTTTAACCGTGAATTTTCGAACGTCCAAATTCTCGGCGTTATTTTTCAAATCTGCACGGTTTTGCGCCAAATTTATTCCGTCTGAAGAATTTTGCGAATTTCGTTCGCAAGGTTTTTGCCATAAATCATTCGGCATTTCATAAATTCCGCGTTTTACTACGACCGCGCCTTTAAATCCCGCTTGCATCGTAATAGCTAAAATTTCATCGTTAAATTTACCGTAAGGATAGGCAAAAACTTCGCATTCTTTACCCGTGATCTTTTCTACCGCCGCTTTTGAGTCGCAAATTTCGATCTTTGCCTCATTTAAGCTTATTGCAGTCAAATTTACGTGATGAAGCGTATGTGCGCCGAATTCGACTAAATTTGAGCTTTGCATCAGCAAAATTTGTTCTTTGCTTAGCATTTTTGAGATGTGAGCCGTATGCGCGCCATCCCAGCTATTTTCGACGGCTTTTGGAACTAAAAAAATCGTCGCTTTAAAATTATACTTTTTTAAAATTTCAAAAGCATGCGTAAAATTCTTTTCAAATCCGTCGTCAAAAGTTATACAAACCGCCTTTTGCGGGAGCTTTTTTAACGAAATGAGTTCGCTAAATTTAAAGCTTTTAAAGTCGTTTTTGCTAAGCCATGCGATCTGTTTTTCAAAATCACTCGGTTTTACGCGTAGTTTATCGAATTTTTCGCCTTCGTGCTCGCAAATAGAGTGATACATCAACACTCGCGCCTTTTCTAGGCTTTGCGGCGTGCGCCACCAATTATACCTAAGCGAAAAAATTATAAATATAATTCCTATAATTATAAATACGAGCATTAACATGAAATTTTCTTATCCGTCAAGCTTTTTTGATATACTTGAATATATTTTGATATCACATTTTTGATGTCATATTTTTCAGAATTTTCTTTAATAGTTTTAAAAACAGCTTTGTATTCGTCGTAATTATTGTATATATCGTTTAGTTTTTGAGTTAAAATTTCTATATTATTTTTACTATTAACATCGAAAACAAGCTTATTCCCCAATATATCTTTATGTGTTGCGATATCGCTTGCCAAAAGAATTTTAGAATAAAAAATCCCTTCAATCAAACTTAATGAAAGCCCTTCTTCAAATGATGAAATGACTTGTAAATCAGAACTAAAAAGGTAATCATTCACATTGTTAACAAAGCCTACGAGTTCAATTTTTCTGTCTAAATCGAGTTCTTTAATTAAGTCTAAAAGGCTATTTTCTAGCTCGCCTTCACCTATAATTCTGAGTTTAAAGTCAAAGCTAACGTTTTTTAAGGCTCTTATTATTACATCAAAACCTTTAACTTTTACCAGTCTTCCGGCTGCAATGATATTAAAATTTTCTTTGAAATTTAAGTTTTTTGGTTCTATAAATTTTATACCGTTTTCTATTAAAATTTTATTTTTAGTGTTTGTAAATTCTAGCGTTTCTTCAGATACTGCAACGCCAAAGTCTGCATATTTAAATTTATTTTTTAAGATCGGGTTATGTCTTGTGGCAACAATAGGCACACGTTTTTTCATAAAAAGCCTTGCATAGTAGGCTATCTCTATCTCTTTTGTATTATGACAATGAATAATATCCGGAGCAATTTCATCTATTTTTTTTGCTGTTTTATATAAAAATATAGGGCTATATCTATTTTGTTCAAAGTCAAACGATATCAAATTTACACTTTTTCTTAGATATGGTGTAATTTTTTCGTCACTTAGTAAAAATACATCATGGCGTTTTGACATCTCGTTACACAAGTCTACGCATACTTTTTCGGTTCCGGCAAAATGCGTCCAAAAAAGTGTATGTAAGATTTTCATACCCTCTCTCCGTTTCTATAAATAAATTCGCGCCATTCGTAATTCTCGCTATAAAACCCGTCCGCCTCATCTTCAAATTCGCTTTGTTTTTTACTAGTTTCATTTATAAAATTTTCGTCATCTTTTTCGGCGCGGTTTTTCTTTTCACCACTCGCAGCATGTTTTTCGCAAATTTTGCCGTCTTTATCATTGTAAATTCGCGTGTCTTTTTCATCGCAATTTTCATTACCGAAGCTCTCCTCAAAAATCGTCTCCAGCATAAATTTACCCACGCGCGTAGCATTTGCGATTTTTAGCGTTTTAACCCTACCTTGCGCGGCGATTTGCGCGTATTTATCGCATGATAAATACTCTTTGATTTTCGCAAAACAATCGCTTGGATTGATAAAATAAACTATATCTTTTTTATCTTCATATAACTTTTCAAATCCTGCGATTGCAGGGCTAAACGTGCAAATTCCACATCCCATAAACTGTGCCATTCTATCGCTTGCGCCGAGTAGTTTTTGTGAGCGCATGCTTTCTAGCTCATCGTCGCGATTAAAATTTACGGCGATTTTTGTCTTGGCTAATTCGCGGTGAAATTCATCGCCAAAAACTGAAGGGTTATCCAAACTAGCGAAAATTTTGAGATTTAGATTCTCTTTTTGACAAAAATCTCGCAACAAAAGTGCAAATTTAAACCTTACATCCTCTTTATAATCGCGCGCTATATAAATAACATCCGTAGTTTTAGTCAAATTAAGCTTTTTATCGAATGCCGCGTCGGATATGTTTGGAAAAAAGGCAAATTTGGCGCTAAATTTAGTCGATAATTCTCGCAATTTTAACCCGTTTGCCCAAAAAAATACGTCTATAAAATCCAGTTTTTCAAAAAACGCGCTTTTTTCTTCCAAATGATCGACATACCATAACGCTATTTTGATTTTCGGCAAGGCTTGTTTTATCGCTTTTAGAGTAGAAAGCTCGATCTTTTCGCCTTTTGCAATAAGAAGCAAATCCGCGTTTATGTTTTTGCAAATCCGCGCAAGCTTATCATTCATCTTTTTTAGACCACTATTTTTTATTCCGCAAAGGCGCAAATTTCGCTCCCAATCGCGATAACTAAAATCATAGACGAAATGTCCGCCGCGAATAAGTCCGTGGCTGATTTTACGTTCAAGCCCATAGAAAAAATCGCCGTCATCGTATTCGTTAAAAATACCGCAATGCACGATTTTTAAGCTTCGCATAAAAGCTCCTCGTAATATTTTTCAAGATTTGCTATGTAATTTTCTAGCGTTAAAATTTGCCTAAATTTTACGTGTTTTAGGGCAAACGCTTCTTTAAATTTATCGTAAGTTTTAGAATGTTCGCTAATTTTGCCCGCTAAATCCTGA
>JAJQAF010000059.1 GCA_021203945.1 Campylobacter sp. | reverse complement strand
CGCCTGTTGGTTTCCCCGTAGTTCAGGAAGTATAAATGATATGAGCCATATCGTCTATTTTAGGCGTTTTTTCGATATTTAAAGGGTGATTGTGAGAAAGCAGATCGTTAAAATTTATATTTCGCTCGTTTATGCCGACTAAATTCAGATATTGCGCGTCGATGTCGGCAGCTCGTAAATCAGGTGCAAGATAGACGCTCTCGCCGTATTCGTCGTCTAAATTTAGCGTTTGTGTTTGCCTATTTTCTTGCAAACACTTCGGCACTTCGCCGATCCAAACGATCTTTTGTAAATTTTTTAGCTCGTTTAACGAGATCAGCTCTTTAGATAGCGAGCTTGACGCGATTAAAATCTTAGCGTTACAGTTTTGTAAAATATAAGAAAATTCCTCAAATTTTAAAAACGTATTCATAGGAACGGCGACCGCTCCGATAGCGGTTACGGCTAGATAGGAGATTATAAATTCTTGCGAATTTACGACCGCCATACCGACTTTATCGCCGAATTTTATCCCTAAAGCCTGCAAATACACGGCTACTTTATCTACGTTACTCTTTAGCTCGTCGTATTTGATCTTTTGCCTATCGTCAAAAATCGCTATGGAATTCGGACGCTCGTTTGTAACCTCACTTAAAATTTCATAAAGATTTTGATATTTATATCGCATTTTTCTACCTAAAAATTATATTTAAAACTAGTTCCCACTATCTGAATGGAGCCGCGTCCAAACTCGCCGTTCATAACGGTTGTAGTGCTGTTTGGTATATCGCTAATCCTTTTAGCCTTTCTATCTTGATATACGTAACCGAGCGCGACTTCAAACTGCTCGGAAATTTTATAATTTACGCCGAAAGAGTAAGCTTTAGATATGGTATTTGGTAGCTCCAAGCTCGTATTTTTACCGTCGGACACGTCCTCGTCATAGACAAAGCCTCCCATAAATCTAAGCTTATCGTTGATATCGTAGGCTAAACCTATACGATAGGTATTTGAGTCTTTATATTTTCTAACCGTAGGAGCGTCCATAAGTCCGTTAAACAACGGACTGGATAAATTCCCCGCCGTTTTATCGGGATATTCAAAATCATAACCTTTAAATTTTGACCAATACGTTCTTTCAAAAGCAAGCAAAAGCGTAGCGTTTTGGTATTTATAGGCGGTCGCTAAGACCAGTTGAGCGGGTAAAGGTATCTCGACGCTAGCCGCTCCGTCGTAGTTTGAATTAGGAATGGGTAAGTTAAATTTACCGACTGCGTCTCCTTTTATGGTTAAATCTACTTTCGATCGATACGTAACCGCAAAAGATAGCTCCTCTATCGGTCTGTAAGTCGCCGCTAAATTATAACCGTAATCTATGCTGTCGCCGTCCAGCTCACGCATTCCGACTTGACCGAAGTCATTTGCGACCTTGCCTTTACTATAAACCGCTCTGGCTCCGACCGCTACGGCTAAGCCGTCGTTTATGCGGTATGCGACGGTAGGATTTAGCTCTACCACTTGAAGTTTAAATCTCTTAGCCGCAAACGCCGTATCGGGATCCGCCCAAGCCATACCGACTGCGGCGGGCACCGCTAACGCCAAACCGAAACGCCAATTCTCGTAAAATTCGGGAGAAACAAAGCTAAACGTGCCGGCAAGCGAATCAAAATTTCTAGATTTATAGCTATTGCCGTTATCGTTTTTAAATTTAAGCTCGTCAATATGAAATCAGCCCAAAGTCCCTTCAAAATGATGTCTGCCGTCCAAAAACATCATATTTGCGGGGTTAAAATAAGCCGCATCGGCACCGAAGCTCATAGCGACGTTACTAGCCAAAAGTCCCAAAGAATCGGCACTTTGTTCAGGCACCTTATATCCGCCCGCATTCAATAAAGAACACGTCGCCAATATACTCAAAGCAATCCTTTTTGTCATCGTCATCCTTTTTGTAGATTTTTTAAGATTTTGATTTCCTCTGCCCAAATACTATCGTCGATAGTCTCGAGTATCATAGGAATTTCTCCTATACGCTCGTCATTCATAATGCATTTAAACGCTCCAAGACCCAAAAAACCCTTGCCTAAGCTCTCGTGGCGATCTTTTTTGCAACCCAGATCAAATTTGCTATCGTTTAAATGCATAGCCGATAAAAATTCATACCCCACGACGGCGTCAAACTCGTCCATTGTCTTTTTATAAGCTTGCGGCGTTCGTATATCGTATCCGGCGGCAAACGTATGGCAAGTGTCTATGCAAACGCCTACGCGGCTTTTATCGTCTATTCTATCGATTAAATACGCCAAATGCTCAAACTTATACCCCAAATTCGAGCCCTGCCCCGCGGTATTTTCTATTACCAACTTTACGCCGTTCGTTCGCTTTATAGCCTCGTTCATACACCAAGCGATTAAATTTAGACATTCGCTACGGCTAATCTCGTTTAGATGAGAGCCCGGATGAAAATTTAAAAGCTCCAATCCAAGCGCGCTTACTCGCTCTATCTCGTCTAAAAACGCATTAAAACTTTGCTCGCGTTTAGCGTCGTCGTAATGACCTAAATTTATGAGATAACTATCGTGAGGCAAGATATGTTTGGGATTTACGCCCGCGTTTTTACAATTTTGCTTAAATTCTAAAATACTCGTTTTATCAAGCGGTTTTGCCGACCATTGACGCTGATTTTTCACAAAAAGCGCAAAGGCGTTTGCTCCGATTTTCGCGGCATTTAAAGGCGCATTTTGAACGCCGCCGCTAGTGCTTACATGCGCTCCGATATATCTCATTTCAATTCTTTAAGTATGATTTTTATTCGATTTTTCGTATCGACGAATTTTATTAAATTGTCACAAACTTCATATTCTATTGAATTGTTTCTTATATTTTGCTCAAATCCGCACGCTTTTTCGGTTAAATTTGCACCGTTATAAATTTCCTTTTTTTGCAAAATATCCTCAAAAATCGTATCGTAATGCGAGCGCAAGAAAAATTTTTCATTAAAGTCGAGCTTTGAAAAACAAGCACGATTTATGCAGATATCGTTATCTATTTTTATATTTGCGGTATTTACGCCCGAGCTATAAATTTGCAGATTTAATCCGCTTTTATAAATATGCAAAAATCCTACGTCGTTGATTTTTATAAGGGGAGAAACGATAGTAACTTGGAAAGTTTGAGATTTTTGCGGAGGAGTTTTTTCAAAACAGCCTAAAAATATAAAGACGACCATAAAAGCTAAAGTGAAATTTAAAATTTTATTTCGCAAACCGCTTCCT
>JAJQAF010000053.1 GCA_021203945.1 Campylobacter sp. | reverse complement strand
ATAATATACTAAAAAGGATAAAAAATGAATACAACTATTACCTTTAAAATAGATAAGGATTTAAAAAGCGATTTTAGCGCTTTAGTAAAAGAATTCGGAATGGATTTAACAACTGCTTTTAACGTTTTTGCTCGTGCAGTCGTGAGAGATAGAAAAATCCCGTTTGAGATAAACGCGCCGTATTCGGATAAAACCATAAAAGAGATATTGAATGAAAGCAAAAAGATAAAAGAGGGCATAAGAAACAACACTTTAAAGGCGCTTGAATGACAAATAAACAAAGCATTATAGATTATCTAACACGGATAAAACCTCGCCTTGTTAATGACGGGATTTTAAAGCTCGGTTTGTTTGGTAGCTATGCGCGCGATGAGGCGGGCGAAAATAGCGATATTGACATCACTATTGAAACAGGTGATAAATTTGTAGAGAAATATAAGCTTAAGCCGCTTCAGGCGTTTAGTTATTTAGAGGATATAAGGCGGGAAATCTCAAGTAAATTTGGCTTATATGTTGATATTTGCGATACCGCTTCAATGCCGAAAGATAAACAAAAAAAGATTTTGCGCGGGGCGATTTATGTCTGAATATAGCGAATTTGAACATTTAAAATTGATTTGTGAAAAGATTGATATTATATTTGAGATTTGTGAGTGCGGTATAACTGCGGCGCTTGACGATTATAAGCTTAAGCGTCCCGCTATTTTAATGCATTTGCAATCTTGCCAACAAGAGCTTAAAAAATTAGATAAGTCAAATTTTGATTTAACCGAAATTATAAGCCATGATGATTTTAAAGGTTTTGCCGATACTAGAAATTTTATCGCCCATGATTATGACGGTGTGAGTTTGCCTATAATTGAGAACGTGATTAGACGTTTTTTACCCGGACTAAAAGAAAATATTCAAAAAATACTTAAAAAACGATGCAAGAATTAGCGCTAAACTTTATTAAATTTAACTTCTAAGATAATCTTTATAAATCTTAGCGTCTTTAAGCTCGTTTAAAATACTCTCTATTTCGGCGGTTAGTGCGGTTTGCGTCTCGGCGCTTAAGCTTATGGCGCGTTTGAGCTTTTGCGGCAGCGAGTAGAGTTTATTTGACACGGTAGCGGCGATGTCGCTTAGGTCTTTTTCAAGCCTTGCGATTGCGATTACTTCGCCTTTTTTTTCGGCTAGGGCTAGCTCTTTTAACTCCGCTTCGGCTAGCTCTTTTTTGGCTCTAGCTTCGCTTAGCTCGTAGCTTTGCGTGATTGATTTGATTTTGTATTCCAAAAAGCTATCGATACAAGCGGTTAAATCCCAGCTATTGCGGGCGGTTTTACTAAAAACGCCCGCGTTTTCCAGCTCTTGAACTCGCCTTTGCGTGATACCTAGCACGTCGCTTAGCTCTTTAGTCGTTACTATCATCTAAGCTCTTAAACAGGTTAATATCTTGCTTTGTTTTGGCTTTTAGCCGCTTTTTTATCGTGCGAAAATTTTCAAGATAGCTTTTATAAATCGGATTGCCTTGACAAAAGCTGTCAATTATCAAATCCGCCATTTGTGATTTAGGCATTTGATAGGCTTCGCATAACTGCTCAAATTTAGATGCGTTTTCAATACTCATATTTAAATCGTATCTTGTCTTTTTAACTAATACGTTTTGATGGATTTTTATCATCGTTTATTCCTTATATTTTTATAAAATCCTTCTTTGCCGCCGCGCTAGCAACTTGCTAATTTTTGCCTGTGTTAGGGCGGGGTTTGCCGCCTGTTTTTGTAGGCTCTTTTAAAGTCGCTAAATCGCTTTTAAATTTTGCCCCGCGCATACCTTTGCCTAATTTGTCGTTACCACTCTTTTACGCCTGATTTGATTTTTGATGAGCTTTGCGCCCGCATAGGCTAGGATAGTAATATCTAGCGCCTCGTTTCGCTCTCTGATTTTTATCCATTGTAACCTGTCATATCCGTTTTTATTTTTGACTTTTTGCAATTTTTCCGCCGTGAGTTGTAGAAAAAATTCATTTGTGAAATTTTTATTATAGTGAAAATAACCTTCTGCAGGTTCTTTAATCGCTAGCAATCTAAAAAACTCGGTTTTACCCTTAAACGTGCCGATATTAATAAGCCTTACGCCGTTTTTTAGCCTTTAAACGCCGTTTAAAAAATCTACCTTTTTGCTTACTTCGCTTGCGCCTTTGCCGGCGATAAAGCGGGGCGAAAGCGAGACGAAATTATAAACGCGCACGGAGTTAAAACCGCTATCTATCAAAGCTAACGTAACGCTTAAGCTCTTGCCGTCCTCGCGCCTAAATTTGCGATTTAGCTCTTTGTAGGCTTCTTGCCAAACGCTATCTTGATCTGTGTTGCCGTAAATTTGCTTATAATCTATATTGTAGGCTTCAAAACCTTTGCACCAGCCTATAAAAATAACCTCAATTCTATCGCCTTGAATATCCACGCCCGCCGTGATAAATAGCACCTTAGCGGGTAAATTTTCGCCCGTGTATTCCTCTACGCGTGCTAAAAGCTCGTTTTCGTTAAAGGTCGTATTAGGCGGCTCATACGTCGTAGCTTCAAGGGTATTTTTAAAGGTTTGTAAGCTTAGCTCGTTATCCTTGCTCTCCAAAAACGCTCGGGCGATTTCGTGCATTTTAAAAAACGGGCTGTAAATCGCGTTTAAGAAAAATCCCGCCGTTTGTGAGCTTGGATTTTGCGCGCGCCATTCGCCGTTTAAAACCGCTTCGTTTTTTTCTTGCTCGCTTAGTAGGCTTCCGCATTCGCTACATTGATATTTTACGCTTTCATCTATCAGCTCGCCGCATTCGTCGCTCTCCCACGTAACCCGCTCAAAAATTAGCCGTTGAGAGTGCGCGCAAAACGGGCATTTAACGTAAAAATATCTTTGGTCGGAGTTGTTAAATTCCTTTTGTATCGTGGAGCTGCCTGCGATTGTAGGCGTGGAGCTGATGATAATTTTGCGGTCGTAAAAGGTTGCCGTTCGCTTTGTAGCCAGTGCGATGGCGTCGCCCTCTTTGGTCGCTTCGCAGCGGTCGGATTCATCGACAAGTAAAATTTTAATCGGCTTACTAGCTAACTTGCTTGGGCTATTGCTCCCGACTAGAGCTAAATTGCCGCCGCGAAAATTTTTAATTAAAATCGTCTTGTTTGCATCGTTTGCGTTGATTAGCTCGTCTAATTCGGGGCAGTCGCGAAACATCGGAGCTAAGCGGCGTTTTGAGTAGTCTTCGGCATCGTCTTTGTTGGGT
>JAJQAF010000261.1 GCA_021203945.1 Campylobacter sp. | reverse complement strand
GCTTTATTTATTGAGCGCCACGAAAAGTCAAAACGGCTTAGTGTTAAAATTTAACCAAAACATCGACGCTTCAAAGCTCAAAACATCGGCTCTAAATCAAAAAAATACGTATCGAAATATTATGGATATAGACGGGATTTTAAACGGGAAAAGCCTAACGTATAAAAATTTCATAACGCAAGAGATTCGTATAGCTCAATTTAATAAAAACACCGTGCGCATCGTATTTAGCGATAGCGTGCAAAAGACGATTAAGGCAAATATAATAGGCGACGCGCTTATCATAAGCGGCGAAAATTTCGTAACGAACGAAAAAATCAATCAACCTATAATCAAACAATCGGCTACAAATCCGACGAAAGAGACTTTGAACAAAAATCAAACTAACCTCGCTAAAACGCCGCGTATTACGGGAGGTAAAACGATAGTTATCGATCCCGGTCACGGCGGAACGGATCCGGGCGCCGTAAGCGGCAAAATGCAAGAGAAGGTAGCCGTTTTGGCGGTCGGCAAAAAACTCGGTGAAATTCTTAAAAAACGCGGTTACAAGGTATTTTTTACTCGCTCAAACGATACTTTTATAAATTTACGCACGCGCACGAAGTATGCAAACGATAAAATGGCGGATCTTTTCGTATCGATCCACGCAAATGCCGCTCCAAACGCAAAAAAAGCGGAAACAATGCACGGAATCGAGACGTTTTTCCTATCTCCGGCTCGCTCGGAACGTAGTAAAAACGCAGCCGCGCTTGAGAATAAATCCGACATAGAAGAGATGAATTATTTTTCGCAACAAACTTTTTTAAACGTATTAAATCGCGAAAAGATCATCGCTTCCAACAAGCTCGGTATAGATATGCAACGCGAACTACTGGCGCAAGCCCGCAAAGTCTATAATGCAAGCGACGGAGGCGTTAGAGAGGCGCCTTTTTGGGTGCTGGTAGGCGCTCTTATGCCCGCCGTGCTAATAGAGATAGGCTATATCACGCATTCTACCGAAGGCAAAATGCTCTACGATAACGCATATCAAAACGCACTCGCGCAAGGTATCGCTAACGGGATAGATTCTTATTTTGCGAAAAACAGATGAAGAGCGCCGAGATAAATTTCAAGGGAAATATCGCATTTAGCGAACGATTTGACGATATTTATTTTAACACGGATAAGCCTTGGCGTGAGAGCGAATACGTTTTTGCCGCCGGACTTGATGAAATTTTCAGCTTGCAAGATAGATTTATCGTCGGTGAAACGGGCTTTGGCGCGGGGTTAAATTTTCTAACGCTTTGTAAAAAATTTCAAAAAAGCGGCAAAAGATTACATTTTGTGAGCATTGAAGCTAATCCTATCCAAAAAAGCGATTTGGCTAAAATTTATGAAAATTTAGGAAAATTTAAAGCGCTTAGTAAAAAACTTATAGACTTGTATCCGCCGCTTATAGACGGCATTCATCGTATAAAATTTAACGAATTTATCACGCTTGATCTTTGTTTTGCAGACGTGGGCGAAATTTTACCCGAGCTTGATTTTGAAGCCGACGTTTGGTTTATGGACGGATTTGCTCCTAGCAAAAATGAGGCTATGTGGAGCGAGGACGTTTTTAAAGAAGTTGCACGCCTAACGCGAATCGACGGGATTTTGCGAACATATTCATGCGCTAAAATCGTGCAAGAGCGAATCGGCAAAGCCGGATTTGAGCTCAAACTTCGCAAAGGATACGGCAAAAAACGCCAAATGAGCCACGCCGTTTTAAAAACGAAAACCGAAATTTTAAAAGATCCGTGGTTTGCGAGACCCAAAACCGTATTAAATTTCGCCCGTCGCCCTAAGGCTTTGATAGTCGGCGGCGGTATAGCGGGGCTTACTACGGCGTTTGAACTTAGCAAAAACGGCTTTGACGTAAAAGTAGCCGAAGCAAAAAGCTCGGTCGCTACGAACGGCTCGGGCAACCATTGCGGCGTATTAATGCCGCTTATTACGAAGCCTGAAGTAAATTTAGGTCAAATGCACCTCAACGCGTTTTTGCAAGCCGTGAGATTTTACAAATCCTATATGAAGCAAAATTACATTAAATTTAGCGGCTGCATAGATAACGCATACGACGAACCGCTTGTAAAACGCTATGCGAGTTGGAGCGATGAAAACGCCGATGAAATTTTTATCTTTAATAAAGGCACAAAGCCCTATCCTTCAATGTTTATCAAAGACGGCGCTTACGCAAGACCGCAAAAAACGTGTAAAAAAATCGCTCAAAATTTAAATATCCTGTTCAATCACGAATACGTAAGTCGCAAACACCTAAAAAACGGGCAAATCAGCGTAAAATTTAAGGGATTAAAAAGAATAAGAACTGATATTTTGATATTTGCCACGGGTAGCGATAGCGTTAAAATTTTTAAAGACACAAAGATGACGATAAGTTCGGTGCGCGGGCAAGTTACGCATATAAAGCCTCTTGTGGATACCAAAATGCCTTTTAGCGCATTCGGCTACGTCTGTCCCGCCGTAGAGGGCGTGCAAGTAATCGGCGCCACATACGCTAGAAACGAAATTTGCGACGCTTCGAAAGACAAGGATAATACGGAAAATTTAAATAAGGTCGGAGAATTTTTAGACGTTGCAAAAGCTCAAATAATAGGCTCTAAGGTAGGCTACAGAAGTTATAGCGGCGATCGCTTTCCGATCATCGGCGCGCTTTACGACGAAAAATTTTACAAGCAAAACTATAAAAATTTATTTTGGAGCAAACGCAAAGATACAAACGATAAAGCCGTTTATGAGCCGAACGTATTTTTAAATATCGCACACGGTTCGCGCGGACTTAGCACGGCGATACTAGGCGCAAACCTCATTGCGGATCTCCTTCTTAATCGCCCGCTTTGCATACAAAAACGGCTATTTAACGACCTTCATTCGGCAAGATTTCTCGTGCGAAAATTAAAACGCGGACAAGCCTAAAGCTAAAGCCTCGTTTTCATCTTCTCAAATTCGTCCTTTATGACCTGCTCGTGCGGTTCGCTAGTCATTTTATTTATAGCGTCACCCCATATACTAACGACTACGATAGCTATGCTTGAGACGATTATGCCGGGTAAAATTTCATAAACATACGAATTTAGACCCGAACTTATCCAAAATAGCACGGTAAAACCGCCCGCGATCATTCCTACAAGCGCTCCAAGCGCACTCATACGTTTCCAATAAAGACTAAAAAGCAAAACCGGCCCAAAGCTAGCCCCAAAGCCCGCCCATGCGT
>JAJQAF010000277.1 GCA_021203945.1 Campylobacter sp. | reverse complement strand
ATTTTATATTTTTATGCAAGCATTAAGCCAACATGCATCGTATGCGGCAAATTTCAAGTATTTTGAATGAAGCGATCAAGCTACCGGCGATCGTGTTTATAAATTTTCATCTCAAAAATTTTTACATATTCGCCCCGGCGCAAAATTTCCTCGTTTAAAACGCAACAAAATTTACAAACATCGTATGAAATCGGATTTTTTACAACTATGCCTTCGGACACGACATATCTATCGGCGTCATTTGTATCGGCATCCTCGTCTATATCCATATACAAATATACGTAATCGCCTTCATTGACGCCCGCAACGGAAGCGTCAAACTTTTTTACATTTCCGTCTTTTGATAATAAAACCAGATTATTTAATAATCTTTCATTGTCCATATCGGCATAAATTCTATCTTTCAACGGCACGTATCTCACATCTATCCTTTGCTCTGCAAATTTTATCTTGCCGAATTTACACGTCGGCATTTTCGTGATTACAACCTATTGTCATAAATATTGAATTTATATAAATTTAAAAATATCAAATTTATTTAAAACAGAGCCCTTAAAAATTTAATCTAAAAAATCTCTGCCAAAGCCGAATTTTAGCGTTATCGCCAAAAATAGCAACGCTAAAATAAGGCTTTTATAGTTAGATTTTTGCAACGTTTTGCTTTAAGCGGACGCTTGTTTAAAGCACTATTTTTCAAGGGTTTTTTATAAAATCACTATTCCGCCGTCGCGTTTTATTTGCCCGCTTACGGCCAAATTTATCATCAGCAAGCCCGTCGCTTCCAGCTCTCTTGCACGCTTTAATTTTCCTGCGTCCAGCAGTTTTGCTCCGCTGTTTGCGAGTGCTGAGAAAATCGCTTGTTTAGCCTCATCGCTATCACCGGCGAAAATTAGACTGGCAGGCTTACCCTTAACTTGGCAAGTGGCTAAGCTATCCGAAAAGTTGATGTTAAAGCCTTTTACCACTTTGCTTTGCGGTAATTTTTCCGCCAAAATTTCGGCACTCGATGAGCCTTGCGGCACTAATAAACTATCCAAATTTGCAAAGCTAATCGGATTTGAGATATCAATCACGATTTTACCCGCAAAATGTTTGCCGTGAGTTTCAACAAGCGGGGCAAGGTCGGCGAATTTCACCGCCAGCACCACGATATCGCCCAACTCATGTCCGTCATAATCACGTCCGATAACTTCCACTTCGTTGCCGCAACGTTCAAAAAGATACGCGATTTGCGAGCCTATCATACCACGTCCGCCGAAGATACTGATTTTTGCCATAATTTCCTCCTGTTAAATTTAATATTAGATTAAAACAAGGGCGATCATCCGCCCATATTTAAATTTACTTTGCGTTTTTAATTTCTTTCACTCTATCTGCCGCATAACCCCAAATACGATCTTGGCGATAAACATAAGGGCTATTGCGATCTTTGAGCGTTGCAACCGGGATTATCCATAAAACGACTAACGCCGCAAACGATCCGATAAAGCCGATCACATAATCGCTAGTTGTCGCCAAACCGTGGCTTGAAACATAATATATGTAATAAACAAGTAATGGCGTGTGTAAAAATACGATAGAACCAAGTCCGGGATTATATAATTTACCTAGTTTTTTGCTAGTTAAGCCGTGATTTGTGTATTGTGCTACCGCTTGACCCAGCTGGATTAGTCCCAGCCAAATCGCATCCGGAAAGAAAATCGGAATGATATAAAACGGATAGGCTAAAAAAACGTTATCAATCATTACTAAATTTGCATTGGTCGGATAGTGATCAAAATCATCGCCGTGATTGCCTAGCAGTACGATATTAAAAATGCTCGGAAATCCGCCCGGCATGGCATATTCTTCAAACTGATGGATCAAAAACGCCATCCAGCTTAAAGTTAAAATCACTTGGATATGACTAAGTTGATTTACTCCCCACAGCGGCAAATAAAAAGCTAGGGCTATAAAAATCAATAAGCCCACATTATACCAATTATGACGATAGAAATTTAACATTTTTACTCCTTAGTTTATATTATAAGCAAAGCTTGCTTATAGATGACGCTTAATTTTTAGTGCAAATGGCATAGCGTTTTATAGAACCGAACAGGGCAAAAAGGCATATTAATAAACGCAACCGCATTTTTGCCTAATTCTACAAAACGAGACGCCAAATTTAAGAGCTAAACTCGCCCCGCCAACTCTTTTTTCGCCATTACATAAGACACCCACAACCATATGAACGGATTGATGACCTGTATCCACGTAATCGCCTCAATAGACAACACGCCTTTAAAGAATGCCGCTAGCGACCCCATTAAAATAGCGTGCAAAATAACCGAACAACCCATAATCGCCCAAAACCATTTATACGCATACGGCTTGCCCTTGCCGAAGTTTTGCAAGGTCATATAAATCGCCACCGGGAAAAACAGCACGATAGAAGTCGCTTCGCCCACGTTGTAGCCGTTCATAATGCCTTGGGCAACGTGCGAAAAACCGTTGATGATAATAATACCTAAAAAGCTAAGCCCCATTAGCGGATAGCGTTTTGCCAAAATCGCCGCAATCGGAAAGGCAATCCACACTACGCCCAAATTTACCACCGTGAAAAACAGCGGCGTCGGCAAAGCGATTTCACCGCCCACGGTGATATTCATATCGGTTACCATTTTTTGCATTGTCGCCCCAAAGGCATACAAATTGCCGTAAATATCCACCGCATACTCTTCCACATTATGCAGCAAATAAAGCATTGTGCCAAGCCAGCCCAGCCACACGGGATCTTGCCAGCGTTTCGTTGCCACATCGGCACGCAATAAATCGGTTTTGGCGAGCAAATAAATCAAGGCAACGGCAAAGCCTAAGCCTACCCAAGCCCACGCCCAGTAATAAAAAGGAGTGTTTAAAATATTCATCGTTTTCTCCTAATTAAAGTTAAATTTAAGATTTTTCAGACCAACTTTTAATCAATCTTAACAGCCATTTGATTTAATTTGGCAAAATAAACTTTATCACTAAAAAACGGCGGCTATATTTATCAATCAAGCCGTTAAAATATGCCTTAATTGAACTAAATTTAATCGCCCTTGTTCGTTAAAACCGCGATTGCGGCTATAAACGTAAAACGGGCGGCATTAATTATAACAGCACCATTCCGCCGTCGCGAGCGATTTTGCCACCTACGGCTAGGGTAACTAGCAATAAACCTGCCGTTTCTAGCTCTACGGCATATTTCAGACCGCCCACATCAATTAAATTTGCACCGCTGGTTTTGAG
>JAJQAF010000056.1 GCA_021203945.1 Campylobacter sp. | reverse complement strand
GCTTGAAATTTACCAACTAAATTTACCTCGCCGATTTGGCAAACGGCAAATTTGCTATTCTTTAAATTTATCGCTTTGGCTTGATTTTAGTAAATTTAGCACCCTTAAATTTACTGACCAAATTTGGCAAGCAATAAATTTACTCGCCGAATTTGCCTAATCTTAAAATTTCGCGGGCGCTAGCCGAAAACGACGCGATTAAACGCGACTAAATCTCCTTTGACGTATAATTGTAGCTAAACTCTTTGGGGTCGTAGTAGTTTAACGTATTGCCATCCACTTCGGCATACGGATAGCCGAAATTGTTTATCGGAGACTGCTCCGGTTCGGGTTTTAAAACAAAATCGCGTCCGTAGTTAAACCCGATCCAGCACATCTCCCAGTTGCCAAAAAGATATTCGCGCACCTGCTTGATCTTCGCGTCGTCGTTACTTAGCTTCTCGCCAAAGCGCACCTTCGTAACGTCGGCAGGATCGGCGGGAATCCAGCCGTAACCTTTTAGATAAAATTCAGCCCTGCAGTGCTGTCCGCCCGAAATATGGCTAAACCCGTCGTCTTTTGGTGCCGCGCCCATTTGAGAGCTAAATCTCGACGCACCCACGCGGATACCGAAAACTTCGCGCGCAGGAATCCCCACTGCACGGCAAAGCCCCACGAAAACCGAATTTATATCGGTGCATTTGCCGCTTAATTTTCCGCTTTCAAGTATAGCTTTTACGTCGCCCAAACCGCATCCCATAACGCTATTATCGCGCTCCATCGTATTTGCGACCCACGTATAAATCGCCTTTGCGCGCTCCAAATCGCCCTTTATATCGCCGATTATTTCAAGTGCTTTAGCCCTTACTACGCCGTCCGTCGGAATATGTGAAGTCGGTCTTAAAAATTTCAAAATCGACGGCTCCAACTTCTCATTCTCGTTGTAATTAACCTTGCTAAAGTCCGTATTTCGCTCAATCGTTTGTATCCTAAAATCAACGTTTAAAATCGGTCTTTGCTCGTTTTGGTTAAATTCCGCAAACAACGTAGGAAACTCCGTATCGGAAATAAAAACGCTATTTGCACTCGTGTTTATCGCATAATCCTTAACTAAATACTGATACTCGCTACTTAACGCAAGCGGAAGCCAAAGCCTTGAAATTTTGCCTTTTTCCGTCGGCATATGCTTAAAACTCACGTCAAAAGTTCTGGTTTTTGACGGTAAAACGCCGTTATCGCTCGCTAAAGTAATGTTTGGAAGCATACTTGCAGCACCTAATATCCCGCTAAATTTAAAGAATTCTCTTCTTTGCATGAAATACCTTTGTTTAAATATGACCGACCTCGATCCTTGTCGCTATTGTAGCATAAATCTTGGCATTTTCCTTTATTTATGATAAAATCTGCGCCATGAAAAGGATTATTTTTTTAGCCCTGATAGCGGCTTGTTTCAACGGATGTATTTTTCTAAACGAACGCGGTGTTTCGACGCAATACTATAACGACTGTAAAGAATATTACGACGCTACGGGAACATATCAAAAAGAATGCCCGCACAATATAATCGACTGGAAATAGATGAGCCTGATAAAAGCGCGAGAAAAGAAATCGATAGAGCTAAATAGCGGCATAAATTTGGAAATTTTAAACGCGATACAAGCGCTTGATAAATTTGAATGCACGTGCGATTTCGGCGATATTATCGACATAAAATTTCAAAATTTAAGCCGATCTCAGACGGATAAAATTTACGCATTGGCAAAGTCGTTGAAACCTTGGCGCAAAGGTCCGTTTAAGCTTGGTGAAATTTTTATCGATACCGAATGGCAAAGCTTTATCAAATTTAATCTCCTTGCGCCGCATATGGATTTAGACGGCAAGCTCGTAGCCGACGTCGGTTGCAACAACGGCTATTATATGTTTAGAATGTTAAACCATCATCCTAAAAAAATAATCGGCTTTGACCCTAGCATCCATACCGCGCTTCAGTTTTATTTTATAAACCGTTTCGCTCGCACAAATATCGTATATGAGATGCTTGGAGTTGAGCATTTGCCGCTATATGAGCACAAATTCGACGTGATTTTCTGCCTAGGCGTCATATATCATCGCTCCGATCCCTTTAAAATGCTAAAAGAGCTTAAGAGTGCGTTAAATACGGGCGGCGAAGTATTTTTAGATACGATATATATCGATATGAACGGAGAATTCGCCCTAAGCCCCAAAAATACATACTCCAAAATTCCAAATATCTACTTTATACCGACTATCTCCGCTTTGCAAAATTGGTGCGAGAGAGCGAAATTTAAGGATTTTGAAATTTTAGCGACAAAGCCGACGGATTTTGAGGAACAAAGAAAAACCGAGTGGATAGACGGACAAAGTCTTGAAAATTTTCTAGATCCAAACGATAGTTCAAAGACGATAGAGGGCTATCCTGCACCGAAACGCGTATATATAAAAATCAAAATTTAAGGATAAAAATGGCGGATAATATTTACGAAGAGAGTCAAGAAAGTCAAATAGTTTTACCCGAAGACGAAAATCCGTTTAGAAACGAGATAAAAACATCAACTTCGATAAAGCTGAATTTAAGCGGCACGACGACTTTTTTGGAAAAAAATCGCGCAAAGACGAAATTTTACACTAACGAAGATATGATCGCCGATAGCGAAGGTCTTATTCACAGCGGATTTATCTTTTCTGCGGCAAACTACGCCGCACTTATGGCTATAAACGAGGAATTCTGCGTAACTATCGGGGCACGGATAAATTTTTTCGGTCCGTTAAAACTCGGTGATATCGTGGATTTTGAAGCAAAGGCGCATTTTGACGATAGCAAAAAACGCTATGTGCGAGTCACGGGTCATACGAAAGGGATTAAAATTTTTGAGGGGACTTATCAACTCGTAATGCTTGAAGAGCATATTTTCAAAGCTCAACAAAAGAATATTCAAAAAGAAGCCGCCGTTAGACGCGCCAAAGAAAAAGAAAACGTCAAAAGATAAAGTTAAGCTTTTAAATTTGCCCCGTTTGGTATTTAAGCTTATTTTTCTTTGCCCATGTTTTAAAATATATTACGTCTTAGAAAACCAAATCCGCGCAAATTTACATAAAATAAGCCGTCATAAATACGCACAATGACGAGGTAATTTAGAATTTATATAAATCTATAATTTTATAAAATGAAGTCTAAAAATTTTAATATATTTATTTTTCATTTGGCAAAAATATTTTTATATTGATACGCTTTATCGAAAATTTTATAGCGCAAACTTGCCCTAAACTTCGTTTTGTAATATGC
>JAJQAF010000237.1 GCA_021203945.1 Campylobacter sp. | reverse complement strand
GCATTGTGCTTGTGCGCGGCGGTCGTGTTAAAGACTTCCCGGGCGTTAAATATCACATCGTTCGCGGTGCGCTTGATACGGCGGGTGTTGCAAAAAGAACCGTTGCGCGTTCTAAATACGGTGCTAAACGTCCAAAAGCCGGTGCTGCGGCAGCTGCGACAAAAGGCAAGAAATAAGTTGTTAGGTTCGCAGACCTTGCCTTTGGCGGCATAGGTTTGAGTAAAATTTATAAAATTTGAAGGAAAATCAAAATGAGAAGAAGAAAAGCTCCTGTTAGGGAAGTAATGCCGGATCCGATTTACGGAAACAAAGTAATCACTAAATTTATTAACTCTCTTATGTATGATGGCAAAAAGAGCGTTGCTACGGAAATAATGTATGGAGCGCTCAAAGCTATCGAGAAAAAAAGCGGCGAAACTAAAGGTATAGACGTGTTTAATGACGCTATCGAAAACGTTAAGCCTATTATGGAAGTAAAATCACGCCGTGTAGGCGGTGCAACATATCAAGTGCCTATTGAAGTTCGTCCCGCACGACAACAAGCTCTTGCTATTCGCTGGTTAATCACTTTTGCCAGAAAAAGAAGCGAAAGAACAATGATAGATAAGCTTGCTAACGAGTTGCTTGACGCCGCAAATTCAAAAGGTGCATCTTTTAAAAAGAAAGAAGATACTTACAAAATGGCAGAGGCTAATAAAGCGTTTGCTCACTATCGCTGGTAATAAGGAGAGTATATGTCAAGCAGAAAAACTCCTTTGCATATGGTCAGAAATATAGGTATTGCCGCTCACATTGATGCGGGCAAGACGACTACGACCGAAAGAATTTTATTCTTTACGGGTATGAGTCATAAAATCGGCGAGGTGCATGACGGTGCGGCGACCATGGACTGGATGGAGCAAGAAAAAGAGCGTGGTATTACTATTACTTCGGCTGCTACGACTTGCTTTTGGAAAGAGCATCAAGTTAATATAATAGACACTCCGGGACACGTTGATTTTACTATTGAAGTTGAGCGTTCCATGCGCGTTCTTGATGGAGCGGTATCCGTATTTTGCTCGGTCGGTGGTGTTCAGCCTCAATCCGAAACCGTTTGGAGGCAAGCAAACAAATATCACGTTCCAAGAATCGTTTTTGTAAATAAAATGGATAGAATCGGGGCGAATTTTTATAACGTCGAAAGTCAAATCAGAAATAGATTAAAAGCTAATCCCGTTCCTATTCAAATTCCGATTGGTGCGGAAGATGATTTTAAGGGCGTCATTGATCTTGTCAGAATGAAAGCTTATGTTTGGGAAGACGATAAAAAACCTACCGATTACATAGAAAAAGAGATTCCGTCCGAACTTTTAGAAAAGGCTGAAGAATATAGAGCAAAACTTATAGAAGCCGTTTCTGAAACCGATGATAGTTTAATGGAAAAATTCTTTAGCGGCGAAGAGCTAAGCGAAGAAGAGATTAAAAAGGGCATAAAAGCGGGTTGTTTGAGAATGACTATAACGCCTATGCTTTGCGGAACGGCGTTTAAAAACAAAGGTATTCAGCCTCTTCTTGATGCTGTTGTCGCGTATTTGCCCGCTCCAGATGAGATCGAAGCTATCAAAGGTGTCTATGAAGACGGTGCGGAAACTGTAGTTCAAAGTACTGATGACGGCGAATTTGCCGCTCTTGCATTTAAAATTATGACGGATCCGTTCGTCGGACAACTTACCTTTATCCGTGTTTATCGCGGTAGCCTTGAGAGCGGTAGTTATGCTTATAATACCGTTCAAGACAACAAAGAAAGAATCGGTCGTCTTTTGAAGATGCATTCAAACAAACGTGAGGAAATTTCGGTACTTCACGCCGGCGAAATCGGTGCCGTAGTCGGTCTAAAAAATACATTAACCGGAGATACGCTTGCTAGCGAAAAAGATAAGGTTATCCTTGAGAAAATGGACTTCCCTGAGCCTGTTATTAGCGTTGCCGTAGAACCAAAGACAAAAGCCGACCAAGAAAAAATGGCGATAGCACTACAAAAACTAGCCCAAGAAGATCCTAGCTTCAGGGTAAGCACTGACGACGAGAGCGGTCAAACGATAATTTCCGGTATGGGCGAGCTTCATCTTGAAATTATTGTTGATCGTATGCTTAGAGAATTTAAAGTTGATGCCGAAGTAGGTCAGCCGCAAGTCGCATATCGTGAGACTATTCGTAAGACTGTTGAGCAAGAGTATAAATACGCTAAACAATCGGGCGGTCGCGGTCAGTATGGACACGTATTTTTACGTCTTGAACCTCTTGAGCCTGCTAGTGGATTTGAATTCGTTAATGATATCAAAGGCGGTGTTGTTCCGAAAGAGTATATCCCCGCCGTTGAAAAAGGTTGTAGGGAAGCGTTACAAAACGGAGTTTTAGCTGGATATCCGGTTGAAGACGTTAAGGTCACTTTATACGACGGAAGTTATCACGAAGTCGATAGTTCGGAGATGGCGTTTAAGCTTGCCGCTTCTATGGGATTTAAAGAGGGTGCTAGAAAAGCGGGTGCGGTAATACTTGAGCCGATGATGAAAGTTGAAGTGGAGACACCCGAAGAGTATATGGGCGACGTTATCGGAGATCTTAACAAACGTCGCGGTCAAGTTAGTTCAATGGACGAGCGCAACGGCAGTAAAATTATTACCGCATTTTGTCCGCTAGCCCAAATGTTCGGTTACTCGACAGACCTTCGTTCGGGCACTCAAGGACGCGCTACTTATTCAATGGAATTTGACCACTATGAAGAAGTTCCAAAGAATGTAAGCGAAGAGATTATTAAAAAAAGAAACGGTTAATAACCGCAAGTTATCGGTAGATTTACCGTGTTGGTAAATCTACTTTCTATATTAAATCCTATAAAATTTTATGTCCTCATAGCTCAGCCGGATAGAGCGCAAAATTCCTAATTTTGAGGCCGTGAGTTCGAATCTCGCTGGGGACACCATCGATCATTAATTATATTCATATTTGAAATTTTACGGCAATCAATATAAAATTTTATGACCCTATTTGTTTTGATATGTCGTTTTATTCAGCTTTGCAGTTTAAAAATAAAGTTATAGTAGAGCGCAAAGCAATAAATCCTTAGCCTTTTAAAATTTATAAGATATTACTTTGATGTCGCTAACTACGAGCTTAGCCTCACAATAGCAAAAATTTTGCTCTACACATGTCATTACAAAAATCCTTAATCTTTGAAATAATCCGCAAGGCATAGCAACGACAATGCTTCTTGTCTAAAGTAACATCTAAATCAATGCAAATTTTAGAT
>JAJQAF010000270.1 GCA_021203945.1 Campylobacter sp. | reverse complement strand
GTTGTAGAGAATGTAATACATAATTTAAATAAAGTAAGGAGTTCTTATGTGCGGCAACAAGTTAAGGTTGTCTTTGATTGCTTTGCTTATTCTCAACGGGGGAGGGTTATTCGGTGCTAACGAAAACGACGTAAAACTAGATAGTATCGAAGTCGTCGGCACGGCACCGGACGACGATATAAAGACCAAAAAAGTCGGCGAAACTAAAAAGAGCGCAAAGACTTTGGAGCGTCAGCAAGTGCAAGATAGCAAGGATTTGGTTAAATACGAAACGGGAGTAACGGTTGTAGAGGCTGGGAGATTCGGCTCTAGCGGATATGCCATACGCGGCGTTGATGAAAACAGAGTCGCCATAACGATAGACGGACTTCGTCAAAGCGAAACCCTAAGCTCGCAAGGTTTTAAAGAGCTTTTTGAGGGTTACGGAAATTTTAACAACACCAGAAACGGCATAGAGATAGAAAACGTTAAAGAGGCGATTATTACGAAGGGTTCGGACTCTATAAAAACGGGCAGCGGTTCGCTCGGCGGCTCGGTAATGTTTGAGACTAAGGATGCAAGAGATTATTTGATAGATAAGGATTGGTATCTTAGCTTTAAAAACGGTTATTCAAGTAGGGACAGTCAAAATTTTAGATCGCTTAGCGCTGCGGCAAGATATAAGTGGTTTGATATTTTGATCGTAAATACCTTAAGAAGCGGGCACGAAACCAAAAACTACTACTATGATATTTATAGCGATAAGGAGGATAAATACCAAGTCGGAAGAGAGCGTGAAAAAGCCGATCCTTACGATATAACCAGAAAAAGCACTATGGTAAAAGTGGGCTTTTCGCCTAGTGACGAGCATAGATTTAGCATAATGCGAGATGATTCGACGCTTTCTTCAAGCGGTGAGGATTTGTCGTATTCTTTGAGGTCTTCTCAATATATATTCGATTCGTATAAAGACAGCGGATATAGAAAAAACAACGATAAATCCACTAGGAAAAATACTCAGTTTGCTTATGAAAATTTTACGGAAACGCCGTTTTGGGACAATTTTAAACTCTCTTATTCGGATCAAAAAATAAAAAATAAAGCAAGAACCGACGAGTATTGCGATAACGACAGGTGCGCCGCGTTTAGAAATCCAAACGGCTTAAATTTAAAACTAGGCGACGACGGCGTGTATAAGGTAGTGGATAAAAACGGACAAGAGCTCACTCCTATCGTCGATACTAGCGGTTGGTGGACGGATAGAGGATTTAAGGATAGCGACGGAAATAGCGTCGAATATAAAGATAACGGCGGAAAAATTTATAATACTTTCATAGACTGCTCCAAAGTTGATTGCACTAAGAAATTTAGGGTCTCCGTTTGGGACAGCGCAACTAACACGCATACGTTTGAAGATAGAGATATAGAGATAAAGCAAACTCCAAACGGCATTACCTACGGAGCTATAAAGAAAAATAGCAGTTATGAAGACGCTATCGTCGTTATACCGCAATCCGCGGGATATGCGCAGGATATTTATCACGACAGAGATTTGGATACCGACACTAAGCAGTTTGATATAAATTTCGAAAAAGAGTTTGAGCTTTTTAAAACCGAGCACTCTTTAAAATACGGCGGACTTTGGGATAAAACCAAGAAAAGTATGCTAGATCAAGACGGATATAAAGGCTATAACGCTCAATGGTGGGCGGATAGTTTTTTCGGTTCGGAATACGATTATTACGATCCTAATGCGGTTGACGGATATGTTTTGCATCCTGATTGGTATTATACGGCACCGATTGGGCAACTAAAGAGCGTAGAAAATAGAAAGCAGACCTTTCTTATCCCCGTAGAGACCAAAACGGGAGCTTTAAAAGTAGGCGATAACATAACGGTAACCGATTGGCTCGGACTTGATTTAAACTATAGATACGATAGAGTCGAGCATAGACCGAGCTATAACGAAGATATTCCCGTTCCTACAGGTATGATCGTGGGCGTATTTAAACCGTTACCGCCCGGCTTTAATCCGTATCAACCCGGTATCGGTTACAATAACCCGACAGCTCAGCAAAATTTAAAAGAAAATTTAGAAATTTTGCTTCAAAATAGAAAGTTTCGCGCCGATTCTTATTCGTTCGGGCTAAATTTAGATCCGCTTGATTGGCTTAGAATTCAGCTAAAATACGCAAAAGGCTTTCGCGCGCCGACGTCGGATGAGATGTATATGACCTTTAAACATCCTAACTTTTCCATACGACCCAACGTGTTGCTAAACGCCGAAATCTCTAAGACCAAAGAGATCGCCGTAAGCTTTTACCGCAATATCAGCTTTGCAAGCTTTAGCTACTTTAAAACCGACTATGACAATTTTATAGATTTGGTTTATATAGGCGATTTTGCCGTTGACGGCTCTTCCATTCCGTATCCGTTTTATCAAAACAAAAACAGAGATAGTGCCGAAGTTAAAGGCTTTGAGATAAATTCACACTTGGAGCTTGAAGAAATTTTACCATCTTTAAGAGGCTTTAGAATCGGGTATAAATTTACCCGTCAAAAAGGCAGAATGGACGAGACGATCCCTATGAACGCCATTCAGCCTACGACTTCGGTTTATAACCTCGGCTATTCGACTTTAGGCGATAAATACGGCATAGACTTTTATATAACCGACGTAGGCGCCAAAAAAGCACAAGATACTTACAATATGTATTGGGAAACTCAAAGAGATAACTACGCATTGGTTAAAGGACAATACGTAACCGATAGCACTTTGGCTTACAGGAGCGGAAACTACACCGTTATCGATATGATAGCGTATGCCAGACCGACTAAGAATTTTACCTTTGGATTCGGGCTTTATAATATCACCGATGAAAAATACGTAACTTGGGATTCGGCTAGATCGATCAGATCTGTAGGAACAAACAATCTAATCAATCAAAACACTGGAGCGGGATTTAAAAGATTTTTCGCACCGGGCAGGAATTTTAAATTTACGTGGTCGATAACGTTTTAACTTCGGCGTATTTAGCGTGATATTTAGCGTTTTAGGCGTATATCGTCTAAAACGCCGTTTTAATTAGATAAAAATCGGCGAGAGGATGAGAGAATCGAACTCCCCGCGAGACGGTCAACCGCCCCGCCGTCGGATTTGAAGTCCGCGAGCACCACCAGATTACTTTATCCTCCGTGCGTAAGCGTATTTTAGCGAAAGTTATATAAATTTGCTCCAAATTTTGTCGAAATTTAAATAATAGTCGATATAATCAAAGTAAGAGGTAATTTAGCGTTTATAGTAAATTTTAAAATGA
>JAJQAF010000298.1 GCA_021203945.1 Campylobacter sp. | reverse complement strand
GTATTCACCCTCTTTAAATTTCAAATTTACTGACACCCTTCGCACTCTATTGAGCGGTCGGCGACGTTATTTATCTTTTCGCTATCGGGACTCTCGCTGCGCAAATAATAGGTTGATTTTAGTCCAAGTTCCCATGCGAGCGTATAAATTTCACTTAAATATCCGCCGCTTGCCTTGTCTAAACTCATAAAGATATTTAGGCTTTGACCTTGGTCTATCCACTTTTGACGCACCGCCGCCGCACGCACGAGCATTCGTTGGTCAAGTTCGTAGGCGGGCGTGTAAAACTGCCATGTTTCGGGGCTTAGATCGGGGACTACGTTTGGTATCATGCCGCTTAGATTGTGTTCAAACCATTTGCGTTTATATACGGGTTCAATCGTCTGAGTCGTGCCTACAAGGATAGAGATGCTCGAAGTAGGCGCAATCGCCATCAGATAGCCGTTTCGCATTCCGTCGGTTTTGACCTTGGCGCGCAATTTATCCCAATCGCAAGCGTCTTCGTCAAATAATCCGCCCTTATTTACGAGAGCTTTCGCGCTTTCGTTCGCGCTGTCTATCGGCATTATGCCTTTGCTCCATTTTGAACCTTCAAATATCGGATATTTGCCCTTTTCAACGGCTAAATTTGAGCTTGTGTAAATCGCTTGGTAGCTGATATTTTCCATTATGCCGTCAATCAGCGCCAAATGCTCGTAACTGCCCCATTTTACGCCTTTTAACGCCAACATCTGCGCCTCGCCCATCACGCCAAGTCCGATCGAGCGGGAGGCTAAATTCGTGTGTTTGACCTTTTTATGCGGATAGAAATTTAAATCAATGACGTTATCTAGCATTCGCACGGCGATCGGCACTACGCGATTTATATCGGCTTTCGTGTTGATCTTGCTTAAATTTATGCTGGCAAGGTTACAAACCGCCGTTTTGCCCTCAAGACTTTCTTTTTCCACGATGAAAATTTGCTTTCCGCCAAGACTATCAAGTGCGCTTAGTTTTTTCGCCTTTTTGGCTATGCCGCCGTCTATCGTTATATCGTCGTCTTCGTCAAATAGCCGCTCCGAGCCGTCTTCGAAGGTGATTTTAATCTTATAATAATTCGGCTGCGTATTTTGGAAAATTTCGGTGCATAAATTTGAGCTTCTGATTATACCTTCGTGATCGTTCGGATTTGCGCGGTTGGCGTTGTCTTTGAAGCATAAAAACGGCATTCCCGTCTCAAAATAGCTTGTGAGAATTTTTTTCCAAAGCTCTTTTGCCGCAATCACGTTTTTTTGGATATTTTCGTCGTTTTCGTATTCCACGTAGCGTTTTTCAAACTCTTCACCGTATAAATCGCATAAATCGGCTACCTGTGCGGGATCAAACAAGCTCCAGCGCTCGTTTGCGCGAAGGCGTTTCATAAATAGATCGTTTATCCAAAGAGCGGGAAATAGCTCGTGCGCACGGCGTCTTTCTTCGCCAGAATTTTTACGTAGATCGAGAAAATCGCTCACATCCATGTGCCAAGGCTCTATATATACGGCTATCGCACCCTTTCTAGTGCCGAGCTGATCGACGGCGACGGCGATGTCGTTGGTTACTTTTAAAAACGGGATAATTCCGCCCGCGGCATTTTTATGTCCGTCTATGCTTCCGCCCATAGCGCGCACCTTGCACCAATCCCAGCCGATACCGCCGCCAAATTTACTAAGCAGTGCCATCTCTTTGTAACTATCAAAAATTCCTTCAATATTATCAGGAGTGCTTCCCACATAGCAGCTACTTAGCTGATGACGCGTAGTTCGGGCGTTTGAGAGCGTCGGAGTGGCTAACATCACTTCAAATTTAGAGATCAAATCGTAAAATTTCTTAGCCCAGCTTTGGCTGTCAAGCTCGTTTTGAGCGAGAAACATCGCGATCGCCATAAACATATGTTGCGGCAGCTCAATCGGCGCTCCCGTGCGATCTTTGATAAGATAACGATCGTAAAGCGTTTTTATGCCTAGATACGCAAATTGCAAATCACGCTGAGGCTTTATATAATCGTTTAAGTCGTCAAGGTCGTATTTTTCTTTTAGACCGGGGATTATGCGTCCGGCTTTTTCGCCTTTTTCAAGATATTCTCGCAAATGGTTATATCCGCTAAATCCCGTAACCTTATGATACAAATCATATAAAAATAGCCTTGCTGCGACAAAGGTCCAATTCGGACGATCTATATCAATTTTATCAACCGCCGTTTTTATCAGCGTCTGCTGAATTTCCTCGGTGCTTATCATGTCGCGAAATTGAATTTTCGCATCAACTTCCAGCTCGCTTAGACTTACGTTTTCCAGCCCGGCTACCGCTTCCGTCGTGTATTTCTTGATCTTTGATATATCAAGCTCTTCCGTTCTTCCGTTTCGTTTTGTTACTTTCATTAATTGCCTTTTAAATTGCTAATTTTTACTTTTATAAACATCAAATTTAGCTTTTAATTCCGCTTTTCGCTTCTTTGAAATTTCTATAAATTCACTTTCTTTTTCTATACCTATAAACTTCCTGCCGAGTAAATTCGCCGCTATTCCCATCGTAGCCGAACTGCTAAACGGATCGCAAATAACGCTATTTTCGTTTGTAGTCGTTAGCATTAATCTAACGAAATTTATATACCGAGCGCATATCGTTAAGACCTTGCGTAAAATTAGCGCGAATTTTATTTTAAATTTACGTTTCATATCTAATTATTTCTTTTTTTGTATAGTCTAGCGATGCTATCGTAATTCACGAATTTTACTAAATTTGCGATAGGTTCGTAAATAGAAGCTTTTATCATGCTTTCAAATTGTCTAACCCTTACCTTGTCCGCTACGATGAAAAATTTCGCTCTAAAATCTTGCAATTCATAAAATTTATTAAGCGAGTTTTTAAAATCGGTGCTGTGTTTCACTTCAAAAAAAGAATTCGGCATATTTCGTTCGTTAAACCAAACCACGTCTATCGTTTTGACGAATTTTAAAATTTGCGGATAAGCAAAATCATAAATTTGGGATAAATTAGCAACTTCGCCGAGCTTTTTATCTAAAATACGATTTTTATCCTGCGGCGGTATATAGGTCTTGAATTTTCGCAGATTTCCAATGTCCGCTATTAAACCTTGAAAATAGGCGTAAGAAAAGTCGCTTTGCGCTATATTTTGCTTGTTCTTTACGCCGAATTCTTTTAAAATTTCAATCTTTTTTTCACTTAATCCCCAAAAACCGGGCTGAATTTTAAAAAATTCCTTATTCGTCTGAACAATAAGACGTATCGTAGCATACGGAGTTTTTGTCACCCAAGAGATA
>JAJQAF010000226.1 GCA_021203945.1 Campylobacter sp. | reverse complement strand
TTTTAGCATAATGCAAATTTGATTTTTTATTCTTTTTTTAGTATAATCCCAGCTTGCTTAAACAATAAAATCGTCAAATAATTATGGATATATCATGATAAAAGAGATCCATCCGGAGTATGTTGATTGCACGGTTACTTGCGCGTGCGGCAATACTTTTCATACAAAATCAAACAAAAGCGAAGTTAAAATAGATATTTGCAACGAATGCCATCCGTTCTTTACGGGTAGCGAAAAGATCGTAGATAGTGCCGGTCGCGTTGAGAAATTTAAGAAAAAATACGCTTTAAACTAAGCCTTGCTTTATTTTATTCCTACTCCGATAGGAAATTTAGAGGATATCTCGCTTCGCGCAATTAGTGTTTTGCGCCAATGCGAGATAGCCGTCTGCGAAGATACTAGAGTCGCAAAAAGCCTAATAAATCTCCTAAACGATCGCTTTAACGCAAATATAAACATCTCTAAATTTATCCCGCTTCATACGCATAATGAGGTAGAATTTTTTGCGAATTTGCAAAAAGATTTTTTTGATAAAAACATAGCTTATATGAGCGATGCCGGAATGCCCGGTATCTGCGATCCCGGCTTTTCGCTCGTAAAATACGCTCAAGAAAACGGCGTAAAATATGAAATTTTAAGCGGAGCTAACGCCGCTCTTTTAAGCGTGGTCGCAAGCGGGCTTTGCCAGAAAGAATTTATATTTTTGGGCTTTTTGCCAAATAACGGCAAAAACAGAAGTCTTGCTATTCAAAACGCTCTAAATTTAGCCTATCCGTGCGTAATTTACGAAAGCCCCAAACGTATTTTAAGCCTAATCGAAAATATAGCGAAACTTGAGCCTAAGCGTGAAATTTTTGCTATAAAAGAGGCGACTAAAAAATTTGAGACAAAATTTAAAGATACCGCCGAAAATCTTGTAAATATCCTAAAAAACGCAAATATTAACGGCGAATGGTGCGTAGTCGTATCCCAAAATATACACGCAACCGCCCAAACCATAAGCATAGACGACATAAACGCCCTTGATAACGCTCCTAAGATAAAAGCGAAGTTACTGGGTAAAATAACCGGACGAGACGTCAAAAAGATTTATTCGGATCTAATAAATCTTCCATAATTACCACTAATTAAACCGTCCGTAAAATACCGCAAAAATCGGCTTAAACAGTGATAGGCTAAAATCTATATCAAATTTAAAATCCATACTTCATCAAAGCTCCGCTTTATTTATATGCTTTACCAAAAAATAAGTAGAATTTTACTTGATTTTAGATATCATTGAAACTATGATAATATACGGAAAACAGCTATTTTTACATATTTTGGATAAACATCCGCATTTGATAAAAGAGATTTATCTTTCAAAAGAGTGCGATAAGAAATTATTCTCGCGTATTTGTGGGACTGGCAAGCATATATCTCGCGTGGATAATCAAAAGGCTCAATCGCTTGCTCGCGGCGGAAATCATCAGGGATTTTTAGCCGAGGTCGGCGAGTTTGAATTTTCAAACATGAACGTGCTTAAAAAGATGAGTTTCATTGCCGTTCTTTACGGCATTAGCGATGTCGGCAATATCGGAGCTATCGCAAGAAGTGCATACGCTCTGGGTTGCGAGGGACTTATCGTCGTAGCCAAAAGCATAAATATGGAGGGCGTTTTGCGAGCTAGTAGCGGAGCCGCTTATGAAATTCCGATAGTTTTGATTGAGGACGGACTAAGCTTGTTAAACGAGCTAAAGCAAAGCGGTTTTTGCATTTACGCTACCGCCAGTAACGGTAAAAACGTGCATGAGATGAAATTTAAACCAAAAAGAGCAATCGTAATGGGTTCTGAAGGCGAAGGTATCCCGCAAAAAGCGCTTGTAAAATGCGATGAATGCATGGGGATAAAACTAAAAGAGGGCTGGGATTCGCTAAACGTGAGCGCCGCCTTTGCGATAATCTGCGATAGGATGATAAATGAATGAACTTGAAATTTTAAAAGAGATCGGTATTAAAGAAATTTCGCGTAAAACGCATATAGAGCCTATTTTTTTGCAAAGCATTATAGATAAAGATTTTTCTAAGCTTTTGCGCTTAAACGCCAAGGGCTACATCAAAATTTTACAGCGCGAATACAATATAGACCTTGGCTGGTGGCTAGAGGAATATGAAGCGTTTTTATTTGAAAATAAGCCCGACGATAGTCATAAAACAAAGATAAATCCTAAAATTTCGTCATATACCAGCGACGAAATAACGAATCAAAGATTAAGCGGCGGCACCTCTCTGGGTTGGTTGTTTTGGGTCGTCGTATTAGCTGTTTTGGCGGGCGGCGCTTATTATTTTGACGCATACAAGTATCTGGAAAATCTTAAATCTTTTTTCGATGATGAGAACAAAAGCGCCGTGTATTCGGAATCTAGTATCGTAAGCGAGGTCAAACAAAATATAATAGACACAAACGTAACGATAACCCAAAACGATAATTCGGCAGACTTAAATACCGATAAAACCGATAGCGAGCAAAAAGCTACGGTAGCCGTTGAGCAAAATTTAAGCGTAGCGGACGCTTCGTCGCAAGATACGAAGCTTGACCAAAATGCAGGCACTCAAAGCTCGGCGCTTGAAAAGCTGACAACGAGCATATCGGTAAAGGATTCTAATACCAGTGAGGTTATCGGAGCCGCCGACCAAGCGACAATAATGCCCAAACAAAAGGTTTGGATAGGCATTATAAATTTAGAAAACGGAAAGAAAATTTCGACCGATTCTAATCAAAATATAGTCGTAAATTTAAAACAAAAACAGCTTATAGTATGCGGTAACGGCTCGATAGAGCTAAAAATAGGCGATCAAATAAGTAGATTTAATCCAAGCAAACCGGCTAGATTTTTAGTAGAGAACGGCGAGATAAAATCAATAAGCTACGACGAATTTATAGCTTTAAACAAGGGTAAATCTTGGTAAGATTTCTGTCTTTACAGGTTATTTTTTGTGCTTTGCTTTTTGGCACGGATATTATAGTAAGTGCCGAAGCTCTTAGTAATAATGCCTCCGAAACGCATAAAATTTTTACTAATCCAAACCTATTTATCAACGAAAAAGGCTTTATAAAAACAAAAGATATAGTAGATAAATTGCGTCAAAACGGGCTTTTTGACGAAGTCTCTTTTGGTTCGCCCAGTCTAAATTTAAAATTCGTCGCAAATGATAAAATTTTACCCGCACTTTTTATAAAAGCCGTAAATTCTAGTCTTAACGCAATGGGCGCTAGCGTGGCTCGTATAAACGAAGTTTCAAATTTAGCTACGAATTCCTACTC
>JAJQAF010000142.1 GCA_021203945.1 Campylobacter sp. | reverse complement strand
CTTCTGAATTTACCGCGCCGTCTTTAACTTCGCTTACAACACCCGCGATTTGATTTGTTGCGCTTAGTTTCAGCTCGCCATCTTTTGCTACGATTACGCTTGAAGCCTTAAACAAAAATACTGCGCATTTACCTGCGGCCAAAGCTAGTGATTTTTCACTATCCACGGTAACGGTCGCTTTTAGAGTTGCGCCGCCCTCAAGCTTACCTACTATTAGCGAATTGACCGCACCTGTTCTTACTTCCGTGATTTTCACGTTAAGTTGATTTCTTGCACTGATTGACATTTTTGTCTCCTATTTTTGAATTGATGAGCGTATTGTATATGTATATTCTTAGGCAAAACATAAAAATAATATATGTAAAATTTAAACATTATAAATTAGATTAAAACATAAAAAGATGTCCTATTTTTGGGCATTTAATAGGCAAAATTAAAAAAAGAATTTAGCAAAAACGCCGAATATATTTTAGGCTTCGTCTCAATAAAGCGTCGGGTCTAAATTTGTATGAGTTTCTTTTGCTTGATACTAGCTTTCTTATATTTTTGAAGCTTGTAAATTCAAATCAAAAAACGGCTTTGGGCTATGTTTATGTATATCTATTTTCTCTCTCATCACGTCGGCATTTTTATGTCCGCAATCGTTTCTTTTGCATAACTCGGTTTTACGTGCAGATTATTAAATTTAAATACCAAAAAGCGATATAAGAATAGATAACTAAAAGAGTTCGTGGCAATCTAATCATAGAGCCGACGGATTTACTAACGACAGAAAGTCATATGTTTATTTTAAGCAAATCCGTATTTAATGAGCGCTTCGCTTGTTTTAAAGAAACATCACTTCGTGAGCGCTTCGCTTGTTTTAAGGTTAAGCTAAATTTAGATTAAGCAAATTTAAGAGAATTTAAAAAGAAAATTTTACCTTTGTTTTAAAGAACACGAGCTTAGATATTAAACAAAAAAATAAAATGCTTTACTTTATTGCATTCGCAGTTTAAAGCAGAAGCATTTAGGAGCCGAGCGAAGCAATTTTTTAAATCGATAAAGCAAAATACGCTTTGATTTGAGCGAGAGTTATTTAAATATCAATATTTTATCCGAATGAAGTCATATTTTTAATCATGCCAAATCAAAGATCATGAAAAAATTTTATAAGCCCGCCTCGCTTATGGCTTCGGCTTGATGGTGAGCGATCAAAGGCTCGATAATCTCGTCAAAAAGTCCGCCCGCCATAATCGTATCAAGACGATAAAGCGTTAAATTTATGCGGTGATCACTTATGCGATTTTGCGGAAAATTATAGGTGCGAATGCGTCCGCTGCGGTCGCCGGTGCCTACTTGATTTTTCCTGTCGCTCGTTTCCTTTGCGATGCGTTCTGCTTCTTGCATTTCATAAAGGCGCGCTTTTAGCACTTTCATCGCGGCTTCTTTATTTTTATGCTGACTTTTGCCGTCTTGATTTGTTACCACCAGACCCGTCGGAATATGTGTTATACGCACGGCGCTATCGGTAGTATTTACGCTTTGACCGCCGTGTCCGGAGCTTCGCATGACGTCTATGCGTAGATCGTTTGGATTTAGTTCGATCTCGCTATCCTCAACTTCGGGCATTATCGCAACGGTTACCGCCGAAGTATGCACACGCCCTTGACTTTCGGTCTCGGGAACGCGCTGAACGCGGTGAGTGCCGCCTTCAAATTTAAGCTTTGAATAAGCTCCCTTGCCTTTTATGAGCAAAATTATCTCCTTAAATCCTCCTGCGCTACCTTCACTTTGGCTAACGATTTCAAATTTATATCCGCAAAGATCGGCATAACGAATGTATGCGTTGAACAAATCGCCCACGAAAAGCGCAGCTTCGTCGCCGCCCGCGCCTGCACGAATTTCCAAAAAGATATTTTTATCGTCGTTCGGATCTTTTGGTAGGAGTAAAATTTTTATCTCGTTTTCGAGATCTTCTTTGCGAATTTGAGCCGATTTTAACTCTTCGCGAGCAAGTTCTCCAAGCTCGGTATCGTCCAATAAGGCTTTATTTTCCTCAATATCGTTTAAAATTTGTATATATTGGCTTGCCGCATTTTTGATAGGTTCGATCGACGACTGCTCTTTTGAAAGTTTGGTCATCTTTTCTATGTCGTTTATTATACTTGGATCGCTAAGAAGTGCGGAAATTTCATTATAGCGATCTAAAAACGGACGAAGTTTGTCGGCAAGCATTAAAGGAGATTAAGCGGCTTTTAACGTATTTACAAGCTGCGCAAGACGACTGACGCGACGAGCGGCGGTCTGTTTTTTCAAAAAGCCCTTACTTACGAAGCTATGAATACTTTTATTTGCTATTTTTAAAGCTTCGCTAGCGGCGTTTAGGTCTTTTGCTTCGACGGCTTCGCGCACCGCTTTTGTGATATTTTTAAGTCTAGTGCGGTAAAATCTATTTCTTTGGGTTCTTTTTATAGTCTGTCTTGCTCTTTTTTCAGCAGATTTATGGTTTGCCATAATATACCTTTTATATAATTATAGTCCGTTATTATATAAAATTTAATTTTAAATCGTGCTTAATTTCAGTAAAATTTAAAGCAATCAAAATTCGGGCTTTGAAATTTGTAAAATATTGATAGAATAATGAAAAATTTTGCAAAATATTAAAAGAGCAAAAGAGCAGATGTTTCAAACGGCTAAGCCGGGCGATTTTAAATTTTCAAGCAAAGCGGGTCGGGTGCCCGTGAGCATTAAATTTAAAATCAACAAAGCATAGCAAAGCGAAACTACGCCAAAAAAGGACAAAAATGAAACTATTCGGCACAGACGGCGTTCGTGGAAAGGCGAGCGAACAACTATCGGCACAGACGGCTATGCGACTTGCTATGGCGGCAGGAATTTATTTTAGAAAATCATCTACTACAAACGTTATTTTGGTTGGAAAAGATACCAGAAAGAGCGGATATATGATAGAAACGGCGATCGTAGCGGGGCTTACCGCAGTCGGTTACAATGTGCTTCAAATCGGTCCTATGCCTACGCCCGCGATTGCGTTTTTGACCGAAAATATGCGTTGCGACGCGGGTATAATGATAAGTGCCAGCCATAATCCGTATTACGATAACGGGATAAAATTTTTCGATAATTCGGGTGATAAACTTGAAGAAAGCATAGAATCGGAGATAGAAAAAATTTATTACGATGATGAAATGATAGAAAACGCACAAAAAACTATGGCTCAAATCGGTGCAAACAAACGCATAGATGACGTCATCGGACGATATATCGTGCAGATTAAAAATTCGTTCCCGAAAGAGCTTACGCTAAAAAATTTGCGCATTGTTCTTGAC
>JAJQAF010000112.1 GCA_021203945.1 Campylobacter sp. | reverse complement strand
ATCATATCACTATCGAATTCGCCGTCTTCTTCGCCGAGAGCTACCCCGTCTTGATTTACGATCTTAACGTTTTCGGTGCTTAAATTCGTAACCGCGGCGGCTACGAGATTTTTAACGCCGAAAATTTGTTTAGCGCTTAAATTTACGCCGGGTTTTAACTCGACTGCGATAGACGCCGTGGGCAGCGCTTGACGCTCGGTAAAGACGCTTTCTTTAGGTATGGCTATACGCACCGACGCTTTTTGGATAGATGATAGGCTCTCGATAGTCCTAGCAAGCTCGCCTTCCAATGCACGCTGAAATTTTACGCGCTGTTCGGCATCGGTACTACCAAATTCTTGTTTGTCAAAAATTTCAAAACCGATTTTGCTCTCTTTTGGAATTCCAAGCGTAGCGACCGAAATTCTCTCTTTATAGACATCGCCGGTCGGCACGAGTATAGTTCCCTCGTTAGCGAGTTTGTAACTTACTCCGTCTTTATTTAGCTGATCGATAATTAAAGCGGAATCGTTCGGACTGATATTTTCAAATAATACGCTATAACCTACGTAATTATCGCCCTTCATATCCTTGTAGATACTTAAAAAGACCAAAAATCCGACTACGACCACGATGGAGCCGGCGGCGACTATTTTTTGTTTTAGCGAAAGTTTTTGATATACCTGACTAATTTGATGAAGTAATGCCTTAAAATCCATATTTTCACTTTAAATTTTGCTTCAACTCTTCAAAAACCATATCGTTTTGCCACGGCTGACCTACCGTGATACGAAAAGCATTTAAATTATAACTTTTTAAATCTCTTAAAATTATACCTTTTTTTAGCATATTTTGGACAATTTCGCTTGCATTTGTATTGCCTAATTTAAACGTTATAAAATTCGTATAGCTAGGGATAAATTCGATACTTCTTTCACGAGCGAATTCTTCGTAGCGAATCATTTCTCGTAAATTGTTTTCAAGCGTTTTTTGCACGAATTCATCGTCTTTTAGCGCCTCTATCGCGGCTTTTAAACTAAGCGTCGTAATGTTAAAAGGCGCCCTAAGCTTACCTAGCTCGTTTATTATATCCTCGTCCGCTATGCCGTATCCTACGCGCATACCGCCAAGCCCGTAGGCTTTTGAGAAAGTTCCGAGATAAATCGTGTTTTTAAATTTTAAAATTTCAGACGGCTCTATTGCTTTTTCGGCGTCTTTAAATTTTGCAAATTCGTTATACGCGCAATCAAGCACTACAAGCACGTTTTTATCTATTTTAGTTAAAAATTTATATACCTCTTTCGCATCCGGACACTCGCCTAGAGGATTGTTCGGCAAGCATAGAAAAATCACCGAAATTTCATCTTTGTGCTTCTTATAAATCTCTAAAAATTCGGTTAAATCGTGCTCTTGAGACTTCGTGCGATAAATTTTAGCGCCGGTTTGTTTTGCGTAAATTTCATACATCGCAAAGGTAACGCCCGCCATTAAAACGGCATTTTTAGAATTTGCTTTGGCATGCAGACAAAATTCTATCACTTGATCGCTTCCGGCGCCTATGATGATATTTGTAGCTCCCACGCTAAATTTTGTCGCAAGGGCGTTTTTTAGCTCAAAATAACTATCGTCCGGATACAAAAACGCGTTTGCAGCAACGCTTTTTATCGCTTTAACCGCTTTTGGACTCGTGCCGAAAGGATTTTCGTTGCTTGCCAGCTTTATCACGTCTTTTGCTTTGATACCGAATTCTCTGACGACGAGCTCGATAGGCTTACCCGCTTCGTAATTTACCAGCTCCACTAAATTTTTTTTAAATTACATTATTCGTCTCCGTTTAAATAGCTTCCGAGCCAAGTAATCTCGGCACCGCACTCTTTTGCCGCTTCAAAGGCGTTTTGCACCCTCTCGTCGTCTATATGCCCCTCAAAATCTACGTAAAATACCGACTTAAATTCACGCTGTTTTATCGGACGAGATTCAAGCTTCGTGATATTGATATTTTCATTTTTAAAAATTTGCAATAAATCTACGAGGCTGCCGGGTTTATGATCCGTTTTAGCCAAAATAGAAGTCTTGGAATTTTCGTTTTTCGCGTTTTTAAAATCGCTCAAAATAAAAAATCGCGTCCTATTTGCCATATTGTCCTCGATCGTCTCGTATAAAATAGGCAAGTTGTAAATTTTAGCGGCTATTTTTGAACAAATCGCTGCGGAATCGCTTTGCGTAGAAGCAAGACGAGCGGCTTCGGCAGTTGATTTTGCAGGGACAAACTCAATATCCGCCAGCATATGATCATCTAAAAATTTACGGCATTGATTATAACCTTGAGGATGCGAATATATGCGCTTTATATCTTTTAAATTTTCACTCACGCTAACGAAGCTGTGATGAATATCCAAATAAAGCTCGGCAACGATTTTTATTCCTTCGAATTTTCTTAAGCAATCAAGCGTTGCGCCGACCGCACCTTCGGTATTGTTTTCTATCGGAACGACGCCGTATTTAGCCTCTTTTTGCATAAGTTTGATAAATACCGCTTCGATAGTCGCCAAAGGCAGATACGCGCTCATCGCACCGAATCTACTCTCGGCAGCTTGATGGGTATAAGTGCCTTCGGGTCCCAGATATGCGATCTTTTGAGGCATTTCAAGATTTCTACTCACGGCAAAAATTTCAAGATAAATCGCTTCGATAGCGGCTTTATTTAAAGAACCGTCCTTGCTTTCGTTTATCAGTCTGTTTATTATCGCTCGTTCGCGTTCGGGTCTATATATGGGCGTGCCGCTAGTTTGTTTTAGTTTGCCGATCTTTTTAACAAACTCCATTCTTTCGTTGAGTTTGGTTAAGATCAGATCGTCAATCGCGTCGATACACTTTCGTAATTCATTAATCTCTTGCATTTTCGCCCTTATATAAATTCTTTTTCAAGCGCGATTATATCTTCAAAATTTTCGCGTTTTCTGATCAATCTATCCGCACCGCCGCTTATCGCGACCTCGGCGACGCGAGCCCTTGAGTTATAGTTTGAGCTCATACTAAAACCGTATGCTCCCGCGCTTTTAACGACGACAATATCGCCGCTTTCGCAAGCCGGTAAATTTAGGTTTTTAGCGAAAAAATCGCCGCTTTCGCAAATAGGTCCGACTACGTCGCAAGAACCGGCGCTAGTATTTTTACCTACGACGTTTATATCGTGATAAGCGCCGTATAAACTAGGTCTTATAAGATCGTTCATGGCTCCGTCCACTATAATAAAGCGCTTTTGTTTATTGAATTTTTCATATAAAACGCCGGTTAAAAAATAGCCGGCATTTCCGACTATAAACCTACCCGGCTCGCATACTATCGTAACGTCCTGCCC
>JAJQAF010000114.1 GCA_021203945.1 Campylobacter sp. | reverse complement strand
AATCTTTATCATTTTATGACGTTAATTTTAGAATGAAAAATATTAAAACTTTATTAAAAACTGAAAGAATTTAATTAATATTGAATAAATGTATGGTTAAAACAATATTATTGTAGGATTTTAATGATAAATTTCAAAATTAGGTATAATCTAATCTAAAATTTTACACGCGGATTTATATTTAACTCATTATGAGTTACGAATTCATTATTTAAATATTTTTCTCGACCGACGCGAGCTACCATAGCGGCGTTATCGGAGCAAAATTTAAGAGGAGCCAAAAGAAGTTCGCAATCGCCGCTACGGCATAAATTTTCTATACGCGAACGTAAATTTAAGTTGGCGCTTGCACCGCCGACTACTCCGAAACGTTTAAATTTTCGCTCTTTAAAAATCTTGCCCAATTTATCCATAATATGCTCGCACGCGGCATTTTCAAAAGCATAGCAAATATCGGCCGTATCAATTTGATTTAAATTTTTACCGAGTTTTTCCACCTCTAATCTGACCTGATTTTTTAGCCCCGAAAAGCTGTATTCAAGCCGTTTGTCGCGTAAAAGCGGGATAGTAAATTTAAAGCGCTCTTTGTTTTTGCATTTTAGGGCGAAATTTTGCACCGCACCGCCGCCCGGATAACCAAGACCCGTCATTTTAGCGACCTTATCAAAGCTCTCGCCGAAACTATCGTCGCCTGTTGAAGCGAGAGATGAAATTTTACCCGTCTCGTCGATATCCAAAATCATCGTATGTCCGCCGCTTACCAACAAAACCCCGAGAGGAAATTTCGCTTCGCAATCCAAAAAAAGCGAGTAGATATGCCCTACAAGGTGATTTACTGCGATAAGCGGCACGCTAAGAGCGACGCTTAGGGCTTTTGCCATACTCACGCCTCCGATTAGGCTCACGCTAAGCCCCGGTTCATTTGTAACGGCGATAGCTTTAATATCTTTAAAATTCGGCTTTATATCCTCAAGTAACGCAGGTAAAGCTTTCGTGTGGAGTCTGGCGGCAAGCTCCGGAACGACACCGCCGAACAAACTATGCTCGCTCTCTTGTGAAATTTTTTTATGATAAAAAAGTTTTAAATCTTTAATATCCAAAAGCGCGACGGAGCTATCGTCGCAGCTACTTTCTATACCTAAAATCATCTAAATTCCACCAAAATCATACCGACGAATTTATCGCGTCCGTCTTGAAATCTATAAAACTCAACTCGATAAACATTGTTATTTTTATCGATAGCGTAAGAGCGATTCAGATGCTTTTTTGCGATATTTTCGTTCGCCTCGTCGTTATGTTTGCCGCTATCTCCGATTACGCTCGTGCGAATATCCGGCCGCTTTAAAATTTTAAAACTATTTTTTACTAAAATTTTATCGCCGCTTTTAGCCTTGATCTCCTCGCCGTCCGCATTCAAAGCAATATCGTTTAAAATTTCGCCGTATTCAAAATACTGCGGAATTAGCTTTGTTACGAAACGATTTCCGTATTGAACTTTATATCCGTCGCCGTCTTTAACCACAGCGATTAAAGGGTTTGAAGAGCCGTATTTCAGCTCATTTTTCGGAAGCGGTATATAGTTTAAGCTACCTTTTAGATTGTGGATATTTAAAACGAAAGCATCGTCAAACAAGCTAAGTCTTATCTCCTTTTCTATCGCTTTTTTAACGTCTTTTACGTTTAGTTCGAACGGGCGCGTAAATTCTATGCCGACGGTTCGCATATACTCCTCGATAGCAAGCAGATGATAGTATGTGCGTTGCTCGGCGTTTAAATTTTTGCTAGCTTCGTTTGCAAACGCCGATTTACCATGCTTTACGGCATAATACGTAAGGCTTTTTAACATCTGCTCGTCACCGTCCGCCGTATGGGTATTTTTTATATGATAAACGTGCTTTTTGTCTAGCAAACGTAGATTTATGCCGTCTCGAACGCGCTCTGCTATACCTTGCAAATCCTCGTATTTAGCGCCTGTTAAACCGCTTTGATCGATTATGCAGGTATTGCCCCATTTATCGGGGTTTTCATCTTTATTGATAAATACGTCGCGATAGTATCCGCTTCCGTCGTGCAGATTTAATATAAGCGAAACATTAGCGTCCGTTATCACGTCTTTTATGCGAATTACGGTATCGTAATCGGGATCGCCCTCGTCAATATGGGCGAATTTACGGTTCATATCGCCTTTGGTTCCGCGACTTCGCTTGATAATGCTAGGAAAATTTAAATTAGGCACTACCCAAAGGCTGCCTTTGGTAACGTTATAATCGGTAGCGACGATGGATGCCGCCAAAAAACCCCCCGGTTCGTCGCCTTGTATCCCGCCGATTAACAGCATGGTATTGTCGCTTTGCACGCCTTTTTTTATGAGCGCATATTCTAAATTTTTACTTACCGACAACGAGTAAAATACCGCTAAAATAGCTAAAATTTTAAAAATTTTCACTCTTGCCTCTTTAGTAGCCGTCGTAATGTCTGCTTTTTGGTAAAAATAAATTTAGCACTATCCCCGTAATCGCTCCAAGACCGATACCCGTAAAGCTCACGACACCAAAATCAAGCACCATGCCTCCGATTGCAAAAACAAAGATGAGCGCGACGATTATCATATTTCTAGGATCTGCCAAATCGACTTTATTCTTGATAAGAGTTTCCATACCTACGCTTGCGATTATGCCGAAAAGCAGCAACATAATCCCGCCTATAACGGGTGCGGGTATGGTAGAAAGCGCAGCACCCAGCTTGCCTACGAAGGCTAAAACGATAGCCGTTATCGCCGTCCATGTCATTATGGCGGGATTATACGCTTTTGTGATACTAACCGCTCCGGTTACTTCCGAATAAGTCGTATTAGGCGGACCGCCGAAAAACGCGGCAAGCGAAGTGGCTAACCCGTCGCCCAAAAGCGTATTTTTCAGTCCCGGATTTTTAAGAAAATTTTCTTTAGTTACGTTTGAGATGGCTAGCATATCGCCGATATGTTCGATAGCCGGGGCGATCGCGATAGGCATCATATAAAGTATAGGATCAAGCTCAAACGTAGGAGCGGTAAAATTCGGCATCTTAAACCAAGCCGCCAGCAAAATCGGCGTAAAATTTACCATTCCGAAAAAATATGCCGCGACGTAACCCGCTAAAATACCGCAAAGTATCGGTATCAAGCGCAATATTCCCCTCCCGATCATCATTACGATCACGGTTGCCATAAGCGATATCGCAGCTACGATCAACGCTTCGTTTTGCGTATAAGCGCTTTGCCCCTTACCCATAGCCATATTTACCGCCGTCGGTGAGAGTATAAGTCCTATCGTCATTATGTCGGGCCCTACGACGACAGGAGGCAACATGT
>JAJQAF010000111.1 GCA_021203945.1 Campylobacter sp. | reverse complement strand
GTTTGCTTCCCAAAGCGAGCTTGGCTCATATTGTTGGACGTATTTTTCGCTATCGGTTTTTTGCGGGACGATGACCGCACCGTCGGCTACGCTATGTCTTGGACCTCGCGGACCGTCGGGGGTGATTATGATGTCAATTCCGTTTTTTATATCGCGCAACGACTCGATAAGTGCCTTTGCGCCGCCTTTTGAGCTACTTCCGCGTATCGTTCCTATATTGAAAAATTTTATTATTCTAGTGATGATTTCGCCGTCTTTGTGATCGCTTATTATTACTTTGCCCGTTTTTTTACCGTGAAAATTTTGACCCCACCACTTTCTGTAAGCAAAACTCATCATGCCTAGTCTGCCGTGCCAAAAAACGACTACGCAACCATAATTCGGAAGTTTAGTCGGAGAATATTTCTTTTTACACGTTAAAAAAATGAGCCATATAAGCGCGTATATGAGATATACGCTTATGTCGATAAATATGCGTTTTTTAATGCTTCGCCATAGGCTAATTTTGCGGCTCGCCATACAAAACCATTCTTTTTGGGTTTGTTATTTTGACCTTGAGCGTTTTGCCCAGTAACTCCTCGCTGCCTTGAACTTGCACTAAAAAGTTATTGAAACTTCGTCCGGCTACACCGCCGTTTGAACGGAGTTCTTCAAAATAAACGTCTAAAATTTTACCGTTTTGTTTTGCGACTATTTCGTCTAAAATTTCGTTATGTCTGCTCTGTAGTCGCGTTAAGCGTGCCGAGCTTATGTCGTCGGGGATTTGATGTGTGAATTCTGCCGCTTTGGTTAGCGGTCTCGGCGAATATTTAAAGCTAAAAATTTGCTCAAATCTCACTTTTTCAAGCACGTCCATCGTGTCCTCAAACTCGTCGTCGGTTTCGCCGGGGAAAGCCACAATGATGTCAGTGCTTATGCTAACGCTAGGACACATTTGCCGTAGTTTCATTGCGCGATCTAAAAACCATTCCTTAGTATATCCGCGTTTCATCTCGCGTAACACTTTGGTATTTCCGCTTTGAAGAGGCATATGCATAGACTTACAAATTTTTGGATTGTATGTAAAAACCTCTAAAAATTTATCGTCCATATGAAGCGGATGCGGGCTAGTAAATCTAATACGTTCAACGCCTGAAATTTCGCTAATCTTAATCAGTAAATCGCTGAAATCTATCTTTTCGTGCGCGCCTGAAAATCTTTTGCCGTAATTATTTACGTTCTGACCAAGCAAAAATATCTCTTTGGCACCTTTTTCGGCAGCCTTTTGTGCTTCGCGAAGAATAAGGGCGGACGGGATTGAAATTTCATCGCCTCTTGTGTGAGGCACTATGCAGTAGGTGCATTTTTTATCGCAGCCGATTGAGATATTGATATGGGATTTAAACGCAGAACCGCGAAATTCACCGAATGCGTATTCGCTTTCGTCGTGGTTTATGTCGGTTGAGATAAATTTCGGGGTATTGACGGCAGTTGAAATTTTACTTACGTTTCTTGCTCCTAAAACAAAATCCACGTAAGGGGCACGCTTAAAAATTTCATCTCCCAAATGGCTGGCGGTGCAGCCGCAAACTCCGATTTTAGCTCCGTTTTTTTTAGCTTTTTCAAACGCTCCGACCTCGCTAAAAAGCTTATGAACGGGCTTTTCGCGCACCGAGCAAGTATTTATAAGAATTAAATCGGCTTCCCTTATATCTTGCGTGAGCGCATAGTCCTCTTTTTGTTGAAGTTCCGCGATGATATGCTCGCTATCTCGGACGTTCATCGCACAACCCAAAGTTTGAATAAAAAGCTTTTTACTCATTTAGAGAATATGCACTTCATACATATAATCGTTATCGTCAAGTCCGTATTTAACGGTTCTATGATACACGCTTAGACCTTTTTCTTCGAAAAATTCAACTAATGCGATAAGCTGTTTATGGCTATTTTCTTTATCGAAATAAAAAATTTTCTGTCCCTCTTTGCTGACCGCGGCTTCTATTTTATCAAGCGAAATAGTTTTTGGTTTTGCGTCTATCTCGGTTCTAGCAAGTTTTAACTCCATTTTTCATCCTTGTTTTTTAGCTTTTTGAATTCGTGAGTATAGCAAAAAGGTAATAAAACGCACATTAAACTTTTTATTAGTATCAAAATTGTATAATTGCCGAACTTCACGATTAAAAATCCCTAAAATTTTATCGTTATAACGGAGGAATCATGGAAAGAATTTCAGATATTATCGAGTCCATAGCAAATGAAAAAGATTTGCAAATAGAAGACGTCAAAGAGCGCGTTATAAGGGCTCTTATAAATACCGCAAAACGTGTTTACGGTGAAAATTACGAATACGACGTAACCATTGACGCAAATAAAAATTTAAAGCTTTATCAAAAAATTTCGATAGTCGCGGACGGTGACGAACGGTTAGAGGAAGACAACGAACATTTTATCGGCTTAAAAGAGGCTAAAAAGATAGACGATAGCGTTGAGGTGGGCGACGAGCTTACATACGAGCTAAGTCTGGATAATCTTGGAAGAACCGCCGCTCAGACCCTTCATAAAGAGCTGGAGTATCATATTCAGCGTCTAGTTGAGGAGAAAATTTTTCAAAAATACGATGAGATAGCGGGACAGATGGTTTTTGGCTCCGTCGTGCGAGTGGATAACGACGAGAATACTTATATAGAGATTGATGAGCTACGTGCGATTTTACCGCGAAAAAATCGTATAAAAGGCGAGAAATTTAAGGTAGGAGACGTGGTAAAAGCCGTTATTCGCAAGGTCTTTACGGATAAAAATTTAGGGATAAAAGTCGAGCTTTCGCGCACTTCGCCGAAATTTTTGGAGGCTTTATTAAAAGCCGAAGTACCGGAGATTAAAGACGGCGGCATTATCATTCAAGGAAGCGCTAGAATCCCCGGAGAACGCGCCAAAGTCGCGCTAGTATCCACTACGCCGAACATCGATCCCATAGGCGCTACAGTAGGAACGAAAGGCGTTAGGATAAATGCCGTCAGCAAAGAACTTCATAACGAAAATATAGACGCTATCGAATATACAAACGAGCCTGCGATATTTATTTCTCGCGCGATGGCGCCCGCTATTATAAATTCCGTTAAAATTGACGGCAATAAAGCCATCGTTAGTCTTGCGGCGGAGCAAAAAAGTAAGGCTATCGGTAAAAACGGTATAAATATCCGTCTAGCCAGTATGCTAACGGGATTTGAGATAGAGTTAAACGAGATAGGCTCTAAAAATGGAGCAAACGGTGAAAATTCAGAGCCGGTTAAAGATCTTAAAGCTCTATTTGGGGATTAGTTTTAAATAAGTTAAAAGTTTTAAAGTATGATAATAGCGAAGCTGTCGCGTGTACACAT
>JAJQAF010000203.1 GCA_021203945.1 Campylobacter sp. | reverse complement strand
AACGCGCCCTATAAACACCAACCGTTTACGCCGTCCTCGGCACGCAAGGAAGACCCGAGACTTCCGATTCCCAGTAAGTTTTCACCCTCGTCATAAGGTAAATTATCGCGAAAATTTAGTTCCAAAGCGGCGCAAAGCTCGCGCGCTATACCGTGCATACTTTGGCAATCGCCTCTATTTGCCGTGACGTCGACTTCTATTATTATGTCATTAAAAATTTCAAGCTCGTTTAAAGACAAACCTAATTTCAACTTTCCCACGCTTTCGTCAAGCGGCAAAATTCCGTCATTTATCTTAACCATGCCAAGCTCGCCGGAGCTACAAATCATCCCGCAACTTTCGACTCCGCGAAGTTTTGCTTTTTTTATCTCAAGCCCGTTCGGCATGATAGTTCCGATAAGCGCTACCGGAACAAACTGACCCGCTTCCACGTTTTTTGCTCCGCATACGATTTGAAGTGTTTCACCGCCTACATCTACCTGACAAATATTTAATTTATCGGCATCGGGGTGCTTTTCTTTGTTTTTTACGTATCCGACCACGATAGTATCGGGTATTTTAATCTCTTTATAACTATCTACTTCAAGTCCGATAGAATTTAACGTCTTTAAAAGGGTTTCGCCGCTGACGGCGCTAATATCGACCCATTCGTTTAACCAGTGTTTTGATATTATCATTTAAATTGCTCCAATAATCTTAAATCTCCTTCAAACAAGGACCTTAAATCGGGTACCCTGCGAAGTAACATCGTAAAGCGCTCTACGCCGAGTCCAAAGGCGTATCCGCTCACGTTTTTATAATCAACCGCCTTAAATACGTTTGGATCGACGACGCCGCATCCAAGCACTTCAAGCCAACCCGTTTGTTTGCAAACCCTGCATCCGTCGCCGTGACAAAAAATACAGCTGATATCAACCTCCGCGCTAGGTTCCGTGAATGGGAAAAAGCTGGGACGAAAACGCACTTGAACGTCACCGAACATATATTTTAAGAAATTTTCAAGCATGCTTTTTAAATTTGCAAAGCTAACTTTATCGCCCTCTTCCACGACAAGCCCTTCTACTTGATGAAACATAGGCGTATGCGTTAGATCCATATCTCGGCGAAATACCGTTCCGGGCGCTATCATTCGAATAGGCGGCTTGTTTGCCATCATCGTCCTGACCTGAACGGGGCTGGTGTGCGTCCTAAGAAGCTTAAAATCATTTAGATAAAACGTATCTTGCATATCACGCGCAGGGTGATATTTTGGCAAATTTAAAGCCTCGAAATTATGAAAATCGTCCTCTATCAGAGGTCCTGTTTCGAGTGAAAAATTTTGCATCATAAAGTATTCGATTATCTTATCCATCGTAGCCATAACGGGATGAAGAGCACCCGTTGCAACCGGCTCGTTAAACAGTGTTATATCAACGGCGTCGCTTTTCATCTTTGCTGCGATCTCAAGCTCGTTAAGTTCGGCTTTTTTCACTTCAATGAGCGAGCCGAGCTCATCTCTTTGTCTATTTAAACTTGCCGCAAATTCCTTTTTTTCATCTTCAGGCATTTTTTTCAGCTTTGCAAAGCCGTCGGTTAAAATGCCTTTTTTGCCGAAAATTTCAACGCGAATTTTCTCAAGCTCGCTAAGCGTTGAGCATTTATTTATCTTATCTATAAATTCTTGCAATTTTAAACCTTTAGAAATTTTTGATATAGATTTTATATAAAAAGAGTTAAAATCCAGATAAAAAGCGTTAAATTTAAGCGCGCTTTGATATAATTTGAGAAATTTTAAAGGAGAGAAAATGACAATATTTGAAAAAATCGTAGCAGGTGAAATTCCGTGCAACAAAGTCCTGGAAAACGATAAATTTCTGGCGTTTCACGATATAAATCCAAAAGCGCCGATTCACATTTTGATTATTCCGAAAAAACATTTTGAAAATATTCAGGAGATGAATGCCGATTTAATGGGCGAGATGCTGATCTTTATCCAACAAGTTGCGCGCCTGATGGGCGTTGATCAAAGCGGATACCGATTAGTTACAAACTGCGGTGAAAACGGCGGTCAAGAGGTCATGCATTTACATTTTCATATGCTCGGCGGCGCAAAGCTCGGCTGGACGGACGCCGCTACAAATCCGCAATCAACCTTTTAAATAAAATTCAAACTCCGCTTTTCGTTAAATTTGCGGAGTTTGATTCCCGCTTTAAATTTAACCGTTTTGATACTTTCGCCGTTTTTATTAAATTTAGGCTCAATTGATTTTCTCGTCAATTTAAATCCGTCCCTTTCAAACGTAAATAAAAATCGGCTCTACCGGAAGAAAGTATTAATAATATTTTTGTCATTACGAGCTTGCGAAGCAGTCTGAAATTTAGCCGAATTAAACTGTGAGCCATCTCAAATCCTACGGATTGTCGCAATGACGACATAGATGTTTGTTTCTTTTAATTTCAATAATCTAAGCTTTACATATCTGCAAAACAACCAAAGTGATATCAAAGGTAAATTTTATGTAAAAACATTCGACCTCATTTATGGGGTTTTACTATTTTTGAGCGTTTTACTATAAAATGGGCTTTTTCTTCCATGATCAATCGGTCTTACCGCTTGCTCCACGCCTACGCTCGTCGCATTTTGTGCCAAAGCGGATTAAAAATTACGCGATAAGCAAAGAGCTTACCGCATATATAAATTTATTTTCTTACTTTCCTGATCGCTTCTAAAAGCGTTTCAAAGCCGATTTTACTTGATTTCTCAACATCTTTTAACATATCTACCGCACTATCTTTTTTGCTTTTGTCCGCTGACATTTCTATCACTTTCGCAAGCCCGTTATGGACGTTTTCATGATGGTGCGCTATCTCGTTTATCACTTTTTGATCGCCGTTTATCATACCTTTTACTTGTTCCGCAAACCATTTGCCAAACCTACAATGATGAACGTTAGGTATCTGTTTTCTTTCGTCTTTTAGGATTGATCTATATCCGCTCAATTTTAAATTTATATGATCGATTTTGCCGTTGCTAACGTTTATCTCGTTTGTTACGTTTAACGCCTGATTTAGTATATTTTGAGTATTTTCATTTACGTTTGAGATATTCGCGTAAAATTCATCCAAAACTCCCATTGCGCTTGAGGATAAATCCGAAAAATCACGGCTCATTTCAGACATCGTATTGGCGTTTTGTTTTAGCCCGTTTATATTTACTTCGACCTCCAAAGTCGCTTTTTGCGTTCTTTCGGCAAGTTTTCTGACCTCATCGGCGACAACCGCAAAACCGCGCCCATGCTCACCCGCCCGCGCAGCTTCGATAGCCGCGTTAAGCGCTAGTAAATTTGTTTGATCCGATATGTCTTTTATCAAATTTATAATC
>JAJQAF010000015.1 GCA_021203945.1 Campylobacter sp. | reverse complement strand
GCCTACGCCCTAATCACCGAAGCCAGATTTATGAAAGATAAGATAATACAAAAACCAAGAAGACATCCTAACGAAGAACCCCAAAAGGTAATGATAGGCAATGACCCCAGAAGTTTCATAGCGATTTCGGACACCAAACAACAACGTATCTTCATAGGAGAGGAGGGCTATCACTCAATCTCCCCCCGCACCAAATCCTTCGTTAATCGTTTCAGACTTATATCTCATACCCCAAACACCTCCGTTAGCGGTTTTTCATACACCATATTTAAAGACGAACAAAGAAACAAACAGAGCGATAGTTTAAACACATACTCCATATCATTCAGAGGAACCGAAGCCTATAAGGGACAGATATTTAAAGACCTTATCCTAACCGACGGCTTTATAGCCGCAGGTCTGGGAGTGCCCCAGCTGATATCTTTGATATCGTTTAAAAACGATATGCTCCGTAGTATTAAACAAGACCTGTCCTTAAACGGCTCCGATCCAGGTAACTTTAATGCCTCCGATACCTCCGCCCTCTCAAACCTAAACTCCGACTCGGAGTCTAGCTTTGAGACGGTAGTAAGCGGACACTCCCTAGGCGGTCATTTGGCTCAGCTTGCCTGTTTATATAAAGACTCCCTAAACATAAAGGAGCTTTATACCTATAACGCTCCCGGATTTGCAGGAGTCGTATCCTCCCTGTTAAATATATTTATTAGAATAGTAAGAATAATCGTAAAGCTTTTGGTTAGGGCAAGTAAGATAGCCCTACAAAAGCTATTTGATCTGTTCGGCTTTACAAGAAGAATAATAAACAAATGCATAGATGCCGTATTCGGAACGAACGCATCAAGCGAGGATATCATAAACGAGTGTAAAGACGCTCTAAGCTACAAAGACGATATGGACGAGATGGGCTCCAACGCATCCAAGATGAGTAAGAATAACCTAACGGGCATAGAGATTCACCATATAGAAACCGTTAAGGACGCAATCCCCGTTAAGGAGTTTGGCATATCAAGAAGCCTCTCTCAATTCAAAGAACCTAGCATATCGGTTATATCCGATTTAGGATATAAATACGGAATAGGACTTATTAGCAAGATAGATTATAAAAACACCGATAAGCTTCATCTTCTTCATATAGGAGAGCTTGACGGTTCATATTATATGAACAGTCACTATATGAGCGGTATCATATACGCCTGTTATTTTTATAACTATTTGTTATCCCAAGAGGACAACAAAGCAAAGCAAGCCTTAAGTAAGGACATAGCCCGTGCCTTAGACTATCTAAACTCCTTTTCTCAAACCTTGGTCGATATTATCATAAAGGATAAGTTTCACCCTCGTTCGACTATAAACCCTAACTCTCCCGATCAAAACTACATAAGTGTAGTTTTAGACGAAGGATATAATATCTTAAGATATAAAAAGGAGAATGAGGAGTATGAGGAGTTTTTAAAGAGATACGATAATAATATAAACAAAGCCGAATTAAATAACATCATCTTGGATCTAACGAACAATCATGTATATATAAGGATAATAGATATAAACGATGCAAACTGCGAGTTAGCTAAAACTCCTGCCGGTTGCAGGGCCTTATTAAAGAAAATTCCCTTTAAGTTCGTTTGTGCCGATAAGGAGCTTTTAACCAAAAGGGACGTTTGTAAGGTCTATAGATATAACTCGAACTTCACCCACTCTTACGAGCGTCTTATGCAAGAGTATGATAAACCCGAAGATAAAAGGATGTTTTTAAACGCCAACCTAAGTCAGTTTAAAAACGCCCTGTTTGAAGATAACTTTAACACCGTTTATATATCAAGGCTAAAAAGAGACAAGATCAAACAAAACTTCGGTTTAAACGAATTCAGCTCCACCATATTTGCAGATACTAAGGATAAGAAGATATTCGTATTCGCTCACAATAAGGATATCGTAGATTGTAAAAACATATACGACAGACTAAGAGACGAACTAAGGCTAAACGAAGATCTAAGCTCTTATGAGGCTTACGCCTTTTTAGACGGTATGGCTCTTAAGGGAGGAGAGGAGAGAGAGGATTATCCTTTAGCCTTTAACTCCTTAAACAAAGAGGAGGAGAATTCAAATTCAGACAATTCAAATTCAAATTTAAATTCTAGCTTGAATTCAAATTCAGACAATTCAAATTCAAACAATTCAAATTCAGACAATTTAAATTCAAGCTCCAGTTTAAATTCAAACAATTCTAGTTCAAATTTAAATTCTAGTTCTAGTTTAAATTCAAACAATTCAAATTCAAATTCGAATTTAGATAAGGTATCTTATTACTATCAAGACAGCGGAGAAGAGGACGGCAGTCTTATAGTTTTCCTTAATAACTCGAATGTAGATTTCCTCAAATACGATATAAATAAACCCTCTCTTAACATAAGGCTAAAGACAATAAGCCTACGGGCAAACGAGATAAGACGAACCAAGTTAAATTTAGCATCCGCCAAAGAGTTTGACTCCCTCTTAAACGAAACTAACTCCTCTTACTCCCATCCCGTTATAGAAGATGACGTTATAAGCTGCGAACATCAAGGAAGAGTGGTATTAAGAAGTAAAAGAGGAGCCGGTTTTAAATCGCAAGGCAAGGGTATTATCTTAGGCAGCGACTTTATAAACTCGAGCATAATAGGATGCACCGCCAAATCTCCCTGCACGAGAGTGGCTTTGGTTCCGAGATCCGCTCTTAGCTTTAAGATGATAAACGACGAATACGCCTTAATGCAAGATAAGGTAAGTCTATGTATGAGCGATAAGGGCTCTAAGCTCATATGTATCCCAAAGCCTAATAAGTTTAAACTCCTAACTCCCGATCAAACTAAATTTAATCAAACGAGCTTCATAAATAAACAAAGCGTATCGGAAAATATTCCCTCCATAAGGTTGCATTTTAAATCCGATCTCTCCCAAAGGGATAATATGTTCGTTAAGATATATTATCTAAACGACATAAGGTTTCAAAGCGAAGAGGGATTTAAAGAGATAGCTTTAAATATGAAGGATGCAAGAGAGATTAACGATAAGAATCTTCTTAAAAGGCTTAGCGATAATTATAAGCAAGGATATATTTTTAAGAGGTTTGATCTAAGATACGGAATAGATAACCTAAGCCTTATCTTCATTATGCCCGATCATCATAACTCAAAACAAAGCCAATACTTCTTAAGGGCGGATGAATTCGAACAAACGAACAAAGATACGCATACTTATAGCTATGTATTTTACTGCGGAGAATACAAAGAGGAGATCAAGCTTGACATAGCAAGAGGCTTGGACAGTTCATACCCCTTAGATCTGAACGTATGTAAGGTTGTGATTGTTAGCGGGGTGTGAGGG
>JAJQAF010000062.1 GCA_021203945.1 Campylobacter sp. | reverse complement strand
TCACGCGCCACTAAGCCCTTTTTAGAAACCAAAGCTTTCAAAGCCTGCCCCACTTCTCCGTCTTTAACTGAATGAAGGTGTGCGTCGTCTCTAAAAATAAACGGCATATCAAATAGCTGAAATTGAGGCACGATCGGCGTAAATTTAGAAAAACTCGGAGCGGCCATTTGCACGTTGCCAAGTTTTAAAGCGCCGAATACGCGATCATCGTCAAGCAGCTGAGCGGAGGGGAAAACCTGCACTTTTATGGCGCCTCCGCTTAACTCTTCAACGCGTTTTGCAAAGAAATCCGCCGCTTTACCTTTCGGCGTAGTCGCAGCGACGACATGAGCGAATTTAATCGTATAAACTTTTTGTGCGGCAAAGCCGGATACGGCTACCGCGCAACTGATTAGGGTTGATATAAGAATCTTCATTGTGTCTCCTTTATGTTTTTGATTCAAACTCATTCTAAGTGAAATATAAAATAATGTATAGATTATGTTACAAATAGTTACATTATTTTATAATATAATGTGTAAAAAAGTAACATAGTATGAAAATTTGACCATCTAAAGGATAAAAATACTCAATTAATAATTTAATTAGGTTTTTATACTATAATAGTGATTCACAAAACAAAATCAAAGGAGAAATAATGTTTAAACTACGAGAATTACCGTTTGATGCGAAGTCAAACGCAGTCGTCAGTAAAGAAACCTGTGATTATCACCACGGAAAACACCATGCGACTTACGTGAATAATCTAAACAATCTCATAAAAGATAGTAAATTTGAAAATGCCGGACTTTATGAGCTTTTGCTTAAGAGCGAGGGAGGGCTTTATAACAATGCCGCACAAGTTTATAATCACGATTTTTATTGGGATTGTATCGCTAAAAAAAGCGAGCAAAGTAGCGAGCTAAAAGCCGCATTGACCGAAAATTTTACCGATTTTAAAGAGGAATTTATAAAATCCGCCACCACACTTTTTGGCTCGGGCTGGTGCTGGCTTGTTTTAAATCCGCAAGACGGTAAGTTACAGATCGTTCAAACGTCAAATGCGATGACACCTGTTACAAGCGGTAAAATTCCCCTCCTTGTAGTCGATGTTTGGGAGCATGCGTATTATATAGATAATTTCAACGCTCGTCCTAAATATCTTGAGAAATTTTACGAAAATATCAACTGGGAATTCGTCTCTCAAGCCTACGAATGGGCGTTAAAAGAAGGACTTGGATCGGTTGAATTTTACATAAACGAGCTACACGGCAAAGGCGAATGCAAATCAGATTGCGGATGCCATTAATCTAAAATTTTAATCTCGCTCGTCGGAGTTAAAATTTCCGAGACGCTTTAACGAGAGCTTAAAGCGTCTGCTTTTCGTCGCTATTTTAGCGCGCTTAATTCGTTTTACGACAGAATGGATCGTAAGAACCCGTAAGATAGCGTGAGCGACTAGGTCGGATTGCCTTGATATTATCTTGAAGAAAGTATCGGAGGGAATGGATTAAGGAGTAGGCGAATAGGGTTATCCGCCTCGCTTAGTATGCAAATTTAAGATGTATTTTGAAATTTAACCTAGTGTTTTATGATTAAAGACATTAAGCACTAGAATTAAATTTCAAAAATAAGATTTAAGGAGCGAAATTATTTAATTTTTTCGCTCAAACTCTCGATAGTCGCTTTTAATTGATCAAGCGAGTCAAGTGATCAAGCTTAAGCGCCCGTTGTAAATTTATCGCTAAATTCGGTGATGTCGCTGAGGGCTTTTGCATTTGCCGCCGCCGTTTCACCTTTGATTTTTTCGCTCAAATTTAAAAGCGAGTTCTTGACCTGCTCGACGACGCAATCTTTTCGCTCGTCCGCATTTTTCTTTAGTTCGTCGCCAAGTTGTTCCAGCGCAACTTTCACGTTTTGCAACGCATCTTTAATCTGTGTATTCATAACGGCTCCTTATATAAAATGTAACTAGCATTATATCGTATTTCCGATTAAATTTTAATTTACTCTGTTTGTGCGCTTTTGCGATTTCATCGCTCGCATTAGAGGAAATCCGCAAAAAGCTATGAAATTTAAATGCGTTTAATAGCGAGAATTCATTTAGGCTAAATCCCGCGACATATCGTTTCAATCGAAACGACGCGCACAATATCAATTAAATTTATCAGCGTAAATTTAAAGCGACAAGGGCTTTAATCGCATACTTTAACGATTTTAAATTTAAGCGCTTTAAAATCGTTTTATTGTCAAATCTTTAAAAGCCCTAATCGCTCGTTAGGATATCCGCATTCGCGTTTCAGACGCAAAATGACGCAAATTCTAAAATTTCACTTCAGCAGAAAGCATAAATATACGACTGTCGCCAAGCGTAAAGCCTGCATTGCCGGCTCCTAAAACAGAGTTGCTGCTTCCTGTTCCATTTACGCTTGCAGGATACATTCCCGCCCAGTATTTTTTATCAAATACGTTATTTACGTTAAAGCGAACGGTCGTAGATTTGCCGATTAGATTTTTATTCGTATAGCGCACTCCTAAATCCATTAAGAAAAATGACGGCATAGCTTGAGAATTCGCCTCATCTATGTAAGTTTTACCCGTATAACGGAAATTTGAGTTGATAAATAATCCGCTCACTCCCGGCACTTCATAATCAAGTAAGAGATTGCCGTTCCATTTGGGTATGCCGTTTACCTGTTTGCCCTCAGCTATGGCAAGCAAAGGATTTTTAAATTTAGCTTTCACATAGGTTACTCCGCCGTATGCGCTAAGTCCTCCGCCGATATATCCGCCCGCTAGTAGTTCAACACCCTGATTTATCTGCTTGCCGCCTACGCTGAAACTCTCATTGGCACGTTTATACGGCACCGGTCTTTCTATACGAAAGATAGCGGAGCTAACATCCAAGCTATCGGCTACGCGAATTTTCCCACCGATCTCATACTGCTTTGAGCGATACGGATCAAGATATATGGTATTGCCGTTCATATCCGTGCCGCTATCGCCTTGTTGTAAGCTATCAGCATAGGTAAAATAGACGGTGCTGTCGGGTGTCGGATGCCAAATAGGACTTATAGCCCAGCTGTTGCCGCTCTTGCTATATACTTTTACGAGCGGATCTTGCGGTCTTTGTACTCCGCGAGCTTTCATACTCAACCACGAGTGTGAAAAGCTTAACATTAAGCTAAATTGCTCGTTAAATTTTATCTCGTCAAGCACGCTGACATTTTTCATATACGTATTGCTTAGCGTATATGGATCAGAGCCGTTTTTAGTTCCTGCCGGAGCATTGTTTGAAACGATCGGACTATTTATGTTGCCGTTTGCACCAGGGTCATGTGATGAAGGAAGCGAATTCCAACGAACTTGGCTGTATTTATAGCCGTTTGCTTGAACGG
>JAJQAF010000073.1 GCA_021203945.1 Campylobacter sp. | reverse complement strand
ACCGAAGCCGTGATAACGCTTATAAGCGTAACCTTTTTCATGTTTAGCTCCTTATAAAAATATGTTTTTAAATTTTATTAACCGTAATTTTAATGTAAAATCATAGCACAATAAAATTTTAAAAATATATAAATATATATTTTATTAGGCAAAAAATTGCCGGACTTAAATCGTTGTATTTTTAGCTACGGGTAAAACGAAGCAAAGTAGAGCGTTAAATAATTCCAAGTATGATTAAAACGTTTTAAAGGTTAATTTACGGCTTTTAAAATTTAAAATTCAGTTGTTTTTGAAGTCCGTATAAAGAGCCGCATAAATCGGTTTAAATGCCGACGCTTTTTTAAATAGAGCTTAAAAATCTAAAAAAGGTAGCAAGATCTATAAATCCGCTACCTTTAAATTTAATTATAAGAGTTTTGTTATCAAATCTTTCATATCGGTTACGATTTCATCGATCGTTCTTTCGCCGTTTATCACGTGAAGCAGGCTTTTATCGCCGTAAAATTTACGTATCGCTTCAATCGGTTCAAGATAGACCTTCATTCTGTTATTAAACACTTCGTTATTATCGTCCGCACCGCGCGCACGCCCCAAAACTCGATCTCTGGCTACGGCTTCGCTTACGGCGACTTCAATTACGCCTTTAAGTAAAATTTCATTTTGCGCGCTTAAAACCTTATCAAGTTCGCTCATCTGCTCTACGCTTCTAGGATAGCCGTCAATGACGACGTTTGGCGTTTTTGCGCTTTTAATTGCCGAAACTATCGTATTTACCACCACTTCAAGCGGGACTAAATTTCCTTTTGAGATGAAGCCGTCTATCAGCCTGCCCAGTTCGCTACCGCTTGCCACTTCCGCACGAAGCAGATCGCCCGTAGAAAAGTGCGTAAAATTTACGTCGGCTTTTGCTATCAAATCCGCATCCGTCGTTTTGCCGCTGCCAGGCGCTCCGATGATTAAAAACAATTTTTTCATTTTTTCTCCTTGTTTATTCTTTATTATATGTTGCGTTAAAATTTTGCGGCTAGCCGTGCCTTTTATTTTCACCCTAAAATTCTAATACATCTTGCCCAACATAAAATAAATTTAAAAATACTTCCGATTTAAATATTTTTAAATTTAAACTATCGGCGCAAAGTATCGTTTTCGCTTACCGAAGCCAGTAAAAGAGAACGACAAAAGACAGGCGCAAGCGCACGAGAATTTCTCCTCGTGCGTGCTTTAAACAATAGGCGGAATATGTCGCTTAAGCCATAAGCCCAAACCAACCTAAACGCCAAAATTTAACCGCCGTTTATTTCGCTTGTCGTCGCAAACGCAGCCCGTCAAAAATATCGCCGCGAAACAAGCACTATATTTTATTTTTCCTTCTCTCTTAATCTTAGTCCGAGTTCGCGAAGTTGTTCGGCGTTTGCTTCGCTCGGCGCCTTAGTTAGCGGGCATTGTGCGCGCTGTGTTTTAGGGAATGCGATAACGTCGCGAATACTTGACGCCTTTGTCGCAAGCATTATGAGACGGTCAAAACCGATAGCTATGCCCCCGTGCGGCGGCGCACCGAAACTAAGGGCATCAAGTAGGAAGCCGAATTTTTCGCGTTGTTGCTCTTCGTCTATGCCTAAAAGTCTAAAGACCTTTTGCTGAATGTCGTTTTTGTGAATTCTCACGCTTCCGCCGCCCAATTCAAAGCCATTTAGCACGACGTCGTGAGCGATTGAGAAAATGTCCTCAAGATCCTCTTCGTCGATATTTTTCGGCATCGTAAAAGGGTGATGCATCGCCGAATAGCTGCCGTCGTCGTTTTGCTCAAACATAGGAAAATCAAGCACCCATAAAAATTCCATCTTGTTTTGATCTATTATCCCCATCTGCTCGGCTAGGAAAATTCTAAATCTACCCATATAATCAAGCACTACTTTTTTCTTTCCCGCACCGAAAAATACGACATCGCCGAGTTTTAAATCGCATCTTGTTACAATCTGCTCCAAATCGCTTTCGGTAAAGAATTTACAAAGCGGTCCTTTTAGTCCGTCTTCTTTCATTTGGAAGTAGCCCAAGCCTTGAGCGCCGAATTTTCGCACAAATTCTTCAAATCTATTCATTTCGCGTTTGCTAAAAATATTATCGCCGTTTGGTACTTTCAGCGCTTTTATGCGATTTTTCTTTTTATCTTTTGCGATTTGACTAAAAATTTCATTACTTGAACGCTCAAAAATATCAATCACATCAACCATTTTTAGGTCATATCTAAGATCGGGTTTATCAGAGCCGTAAGTTTCCGTCGCCTCTTTGTAACTCATTCGGCGAAACGGCGTTTTTACGTCGTATCCGCAAGCGGCAAATACGTCTTTTAGCATATTTTCAGCCATATTTAAAATATCTTCTTGCTCAATAAAGCTCATTTCTATGTCTATCTGCGTAAATTCCGGCTGGCGATCGGCGCGTAAATCCTCGTCGCGAAAGCATTTTGCAATCTGAAAATATTTATCAAATCCCGAACACATTAAAAGCTGTTTAAATAGCTGCGGGCTTTGCGGAAGAGCGTAAAATTGTCCGTGATAAATGCGGCTTGGCACAAGATAATCTCTTGCGCCTTCAGGCGTAGCCTTTGTCAAAATAGGCGTTTCAAATTCTATAAAGCCCATTTTTTCAAGCGAATTTCTAGCGGCTATGGCTGCACGCGAACGCATTTTAAATACGTTTTGCAATCGTTCGTTTCGTAGATCAAGAAAGCGATATTTAAGGCGAATGTCCTCATTTACGCTCTCGTCGCCTATCATGAAAGGCAATGCCTCGCTAGGATTTTCTATAATGAGCTCATCGACGATTATTTCTATCTCTCCGGTTTTTAATCGCGGATTTACCAATCCTTCGCCTCTTGCTCTTACTTTACCTTTTGCCCTTAAAACGTATTCGTCGCGGACTTTTGAAGCTATATCGTGAGCAGATTTGCTATCGGCGGGATCGCAAACAAGCTGAATAAGTCCCGTTCTGTCTCGCAAGTCTATAAAAATAACGCCGCCGTGATCGCGGTATGTGTTCGCCCAACCGCAAACAGTAACGTTTTTGCCTATATCGCCTACACCCAAATCCGTGCAGTAGTGACTTCGCATAAACACTCCTTAAGTTTTGTTTTTGAAAAGCCGATTATACCAGTATTTTGCTTTTGCATAGCTTTGTTAAATCAAAATATGATACAATTATTTTTATGAAAACAGCTCTAAATTTAAATTCTAAAAAGATAAAAAGTGTCGGTTTGATAGCTAAAATCAATAAAAATTTAGCATCTAATTTTAAAATTTTAAGTAGAATTTTATCTAATTACGGGGTTAAAATTTTACTTGAAAGCGGTTGCGCCAACGAGCTAATTTTAAGCGGTTACGAGCTTATGTATCTGGCTAAAAATTGTGATTT
>JAJQAF010000274.1 GCA_021203945.1 Campylobacter sp. | reverse complement strand
GAAATAAATATCGCACCATCTTTTATCGTCCGCAAACATCCTCCTAGCAAAATCGACCGACTACGGGAAGCGCTAAATTTTCGTCAAATCCGCACATCAAATTTGCATTCGCGACAGCTTGGGAGCTAGCTCCTCTTAGCAGATTGTCGATAGCCGAATTTATAAAAATTTTACCCTCGTGAGCAAACGCCGTAATGTCACAAAAATGCGTCCCCGCTACGTTTTTTATCTGAACGGGCTCGTTTCTTACGCGCACGAAAGGTTCGTTTGCATAAAATTTTTGTAGCACCTCAATCGGTTTGATATCTTGTGCGAGACCGGCATAAACGCTTACCAGCATTCCGCGCGTGATAGGCAAAAGATGGGGCACGAAAAGCGTGCTTACCTCGCGACCCGCAACGTTTGAGAGATGAAATTTTATCTCGTCGGCATGCCTGTGTTTTATCGGGTTATAAGCGTTGGCATTTTCATTTACGCTAACGAAATGGCTGCTTGCGCTTAGCTTTTTGCCTGCTCCGCTCACTCCGCTTTTAGCGTCTATCATCACGCCTAAATTTAGATCTATGAATTTTAAAAACGGCAAAACGGCGAGGATGGAAGCGGTCGGATAACAACCGGGATTTGCTATCAATTTCGCGCCTTTTATACGCTCGCGGTTTAGTTCGACTAATCCATAAACGGCATGGGTTAAATTTTGCGGATCTAAATGCTCGCTATAATTTTTCTCGTAAAGTTCGCGGCTTATACGATAATCCGCCGATAAATCAACCGTTTTCACGCCCAAAGACAAAAGCTCTTTAGCGTATTTCATCGCCTCTTGATGAGGCAAAGCCAAAAATACGAGCTCGCAGCTCTTTGCCGCCTCTTTTGCGTCGGCTACTTGAACGGAGGCATCCAAAACGCCCTTTAAAGACGGGAAAATTTCGTCTATTTTCGCAGCCGAGCCGGCGGCTAGATAATTTATCTTAAATTTAGGGTGATTCAAAAGAATACGAATAAGCTCAAACCCCGTATATCCGCTGACTCCGATTATGCCTACGTTCATTTTAATCTCCGAAATTTATCGGTTTGTAGCAGATTTGCGTGATCTCTACGTCGCTTCTGCCGTTAGGCAAATTTAGTGCGACTTCATCGCCGCTAGCCTTGCCTAAAAGCTGACGGGCCAGCGGTGAATTTATTGAGATTAGCCCGCGTTCCAGATTGCTTTCTGAAATTCCGACTATCGTATAAGTGCGCTCGATCTCGGTATCGACATCCATTATCGTAACGCTTGAACCAAAACGCACGCGATCATGACTATACGAGCTCGGATCTATTACTTCGGCATTTGCCAAAAGCGCGCTAAGCTCCGCTATACGCGTATCTATAAAGGCTTGTTTCTCTTTTGCGGCGTGATACTCGGCGTTTTCTTTTAGATCTCCGTGACTTCGCGCGACGTCGATTTCTATTACGATTTGCGGGCGTTGCACCTGACGCAGATCCTTTAGCTCGGCTTCTATCTTTTCATATCCGTAAATTGTCATCGGTTCGTTCATTTTTACTCCAAATTTTGATTTTTTAAAATTTTTACTACGTTTTTGCTACAGCCGTGGCGTAAATAGGCTCTAAGCTCCTCGCAGCCGTATAAAAATTTCTCCCTATCGCAGCGTTCGTAAGCGTTTAATAAATTTTGAACGCTTACGGCTTCTTGGATAAATTCCTCATGTAGCGGCTCTTTGCCCATAAAGTCAAATATGATATTCGCAAGCCCCGCGTATTTGATTTTTACAAATTTTCGTGCTATATAAACGTCGATAGCCTTTGCCTTATAAGCAAGCACGAAGGGCGTTCCGATAAGAGCGGCCTCTAAAGTAGCCGTTCCGGAGCAGATAAACGCAAAATCGCTTTGCAAAAGAGCCTGCGGCGTATCGCTAACGATCTCAAATTCACTCGCGTCGCCGTAAATTTCGTCCATTTTACCCAGTAAAAACGGCGGCACTACTAGCAGCTTACGAGCGTGTAGGCGCTTTGCGATCTCTTTATAAACGGGCATCAGCCTGGTTATCTCAGACCTTCGCGAGCCCGGCAGAAACGCGACCGTATCGTTACGGCTGAGGCTAGTTTTTTTGATTTTTATCTCGTCTAATAACGGGTGTCCGACATACGTCGCGCGAGCGTAAAATTTAGCGTCAAACGGCAGTATCGAAGCCAAATTGTCGCAGTATTTCTCGACGATCGCTGCGCGTTTTTGTTTCCAAGCCCAGACTTGGGGCAAAATATAATACGTGATCGGCGTTTTTATGCCCGCTTCTTTTACGGCTTTTGCAAGCGGCAAATTAAACGCGGGGCTATCGATAAGTAAGACGGCGTCGGCGTTAGCCGCAAATTTTACCATCTGTTTTATCGCGCGTTTCGCCTTAATGATAAGCGGTAAAATTTCGACAAATCCCATTGCCGAAAATTCGCTGCTTTTCATATACGCAGAGCCTAAATTTTCGCTAAAAATCCCCGTTAATTCATAACTTTCGTCGAAATTTGCAAGCACTTCTTTTAGGTGTAAATTCGCCGACGGTTCAAGCGCCGAGACTAAAATTTTCATCTAAATTTTATCCCGTTCAGACAAACTCGCAGTTAAAATTCGTCGAAATTTCATACCCCTCTCCCGCTCATATTTTAAAGCCATTATACGCTAATTTTCTTTAAATTTTCCACTAGCTGCGATAACAAAAAGTATCGCTCCGCCGCATACGCAAAGCAAGAAAAAAATCATAAAAAAATCAAACAAATCCGTTATGTAAAATCCAAAAATTTTGGGATAACTTAGCGGAAGGTTGTTAGCGGTCAAAGCTTCGATCTGTTGCGCCGTAGCAGTCGCCGAACCGTCTAAAAGGTCGCGTAAATTTATGCCTAGCTCGCGCGCTTTTATAAACTTATCCGCAGTCGGCGGCATCAATGACGCCAAAATGCCGGCAAGAGCGTATCCTGCGGCATTCGCTAAGTAAAATACTCCGTAAATCAACCCCAAAAATCGCTTAGGTGAAAGCTTACCCACTAGCGCAAAACCTATGGGCGATATCGTCATCTCGGCGCAAGTTTGCATAAAATAAAGCAAAACAAACCACTTGACGCTTAGTAAATTTTGACCCAAATCTAATACGGCAAAGGCGATTACAAGATAGCTAAGTCCCATTAAAAGGAGTCCGAAAGCTTGTTTGTTTAAATTTTCCGGCTTTTTTCTTTTTGCATCGAAACGATCCCACAACGCCGCAAACGGCAACGATAAAACGAGTACGAACAAAGGATTAAACGACTGTATCATCGACGGCGGCAGCTCAAAGCCTAGAAATCGCCTGTCGGTTTGATTGTTTGCGATAAAAGTTAGCGACGTGCCCGCCTGTTCGAACGTAGCCCAAAAAAATACTATAAAAAACGCGCTTATAAAT
>JAJQAF010000210.1 GCA_021203945.1 Campylobacter sp. | reverse complement strand
TAATAAATTTTGTAAGTATAATTTTAAATAAATTATAAGCATACATAATTATAATACGCATTATCATTTTAAAAGAGAGGGGTTTAAATGAGAAAGACGAGTTTGGCTTTGTGCGCCGTTTTATTTTGCTCGCTTGCAAACGCTGCGGAGCAGGACAATACCGAAGAGATAACTCATGAAAAAGTTGTGGTGTCGGCTAGCGGCTTTGAGCAAAATGCCGATGAAAATTTAAGAAACGTTATCGTAATAGACGCTAAAACGATACGCGAACACGGATATATATCGGTTAGACAAGCATTAGAGCGAACCGCTGCGATCAGCTTTGTGGATACCGGGCTTGGGCGAAATATCGATATGCGCGGACAAGGCTCAAAAGCAAACGTCGCCGTGAAGGTTATGGTCGATAATAAAGCCATAAATGTGCTTGATAATTCGCACGGGGTAACTCCCATAGATAGTGTCAGCATAGATAATATCCAACGAATCGAGATAATTCCGGGCGGCGGTTCGGTGCTTTACGGAAACGGCACGCGCGGAGGAGTTATCAATATAATCACCAAAAAGATTAAGGAGGATTCGGCTTCCGTCGGAGTTAAATTTAATAGTTACGATAAGACGAATACTCTTTTATCTAATTTAAATTTAGGGCTATCAAAAAAGCTGAATGACACTTTTGCTTTTAGCACGAACTTGGACGCGTTTAAAGGACATAAATATAGAAAAGGCGACAAAGAAAAAGGCTTTTATTCAAATTCCAAATTATACGCCGATATAGGCGGCAACACGAATTTAACGCTAAATTACAACTTTTATGAATCGACGGAAAATACAAGCGACTATCTAAGTAAAGCCCAAATCGATAAAGACCCTAGGCAAAAAGCCGACGGCAACATAAAGGTAAAAACTACTCGCCCCGAGCTAAGCCTTGATGTTACGCATAAATTTAGCGATCAATGGGAGCTAAATATGCTTGCGTTTTGGCAAAAACAAAAAAGAAACTATGAGGAGAGAACCTCGGCTTACAACTACAACGGCTTAAAAGTAATGGCGGACGAGACGGGAAGCAGCTTTGAAGATGAGATAAGCGGGGTAAATTTAAAGGCAAAATATAGCTATATGCCAAGTTCGTATCTCGTATTCGGCTACGACTTTAAATATCACGAGGCGTTAAGACATCATATCGTTTCATACGGTAACGTTTCATCGGGTCCTGCAACGGTAAATTCTCATATAATGACTACAAACCTTGATATGAAAAAGCAGACGCACTCTCTTTTCGTATTAAATTCTCACGCATTTTCGGATAATTTTAGTCTAAGCACGGGCGCCAGATACGAAAGAGCGGATTATAAAAGCGATAGAAGTTATCATAATTATATGAATATGACGATAATGGGAACGCCTAGAATAACGGATACCACGACTATATACGGCACCGACGACAGCTCAAATAACTACGCCTTTGAGCTTACGCCTACGTATGAATACTCTAACACGGGGCGAATTTACGCAAAATACGAACGCGGTTTCATCTCTCCTTCTCCGTCTCAGCTGACAAACAGAAGGACGGGGGCAAATCCGTATTACGCCTCGGATCTTGAGCCTGAAACGTTTGATACTTTTGAAATAGGCGTAAAAGATTATCTGTTTGATTTTAGCGATATATCTCTTACTTTATACTACACCAAAACAAAAGACGAGATCACTTACACGGGCGATCCGCATGCTACTATGGGAGCTTACTGGCAGTATTACAATCTTGATCAAACGCGCAGAATCGGAGCGGAGTTAAATTTAGCTCAAAATTTTGACAAGCTCACCCTCACTCAAAGTATGAGCTACATAGACGCCAAAGTAACAAAGGGCGTAAATGACGGTAAAAGAGTGCCTTACGTCTCTAAGGTAAAAGCAACAGCCGGGGCAAATTACGAATTTAGCAACGATATATCCGGTTTTGTAAATTTAACATATCTTTCAAAGGCGCTTGACGGCGGCAAAAACGATAATAACGGCGTTATGCAAAACAACGAATATACAAAAAGCTATTTTTTAACCGACATCGGGTTAAACTACACGCATAAAGGTTTAAATATATTTGCGGGCGTAAAAAATCTGTTTGATAAAGAGTATTACACTTATCAAAGCGCCATAGACGATAACTATCTACCGGGCGAGGGCAGATCGTATTACGTAGAGGTTAAGTATAATTTTTAACTAAATAAGGATTAAATTTCGGCGGTAAATTTTAAAATTCCGTCGAAATTTTAAGCCGTAAAATTTAAATCACGCCAACTGATGAAGTTTTAAAACGAATTCTATACGTCCGACACCCAAATGTAAGTCTTTAGCGATAGTTTCTATGCTCTTGCCCGAGTTAAACATTCTCACGATTTGCTCCTCTTCGTCTTGTGCGCTAGGCGTTATCTTGCCTATATCGCGAGTGCGCTCTTCAAGGTTGAACATTCGATCTTTTTGCTCGCTTGCAAACTCGTCTATAACGCGTTCTATGCTTTTTATAGCTTTGATTATCGGTATGATTTTTTCGTTTAATTCCGCTTGCAACTTCTCTTGAAGCCGTTTTTGCATATCTTCAAGCTCATCCGTATCGTCGTGCTTAAATTTCGCCAAAGCCGCGATTTGCTTTTTGAGATTGAAATTATCTTGCATGGCGCTTTCTATCGCGCGCTCATATCTGGCAAAACGCCTGTTTATTTCGACGTCTTTCATAAAAATCAGCACAAAAATTATTATCAAAACTATACTAAACCCGCCAAATAGATAAATTTCCATTTTTTTTCCTTTATGAACCGGCTCTAAGCTCTCGTATCATAACACGCTCTCTTGCGGTCACGTAAGCATTCCAATCGTTTTCGTCTTCATCGTGCATATTGTCTATTTTCGCCGTGCGCTCATCGATGGCAAGCAGATATACCGCGATATTTCGCTTTGGGAAAATAGGCATCAAAATTCTAGCGTAATACCGTCTGCCCGCCTCAAATCTATGCTCGCTTATTCTAATATGCTCAAAACCTATAGCGTCTATTTTTACGCTTTTATTTAACGGTAAATACTGTTTATGTTCATTTTTGACGTAATCGCTCAACGCATCGATCTTTCTATGAAGTTCAATCAAAAGCGTCAAAATAACCTGATCGCTCTCCTTTGTCTCGCCGCGAGATTTTGCACGCTTTAGCCACGCTCCAAGCGGATCTTCGTCGCCGGGCAACACGGAGTTAAACTCGCGTAAAAATTCCGCGCTTGAGTTTTCGTCAAGCTCATAATCCATCTCAAGAGGTGCCGGGATCAAACGAATATCACTCATAATACGCTCAGCCAAATAAATATAAAAAATAAAATTCCCAAATAGCCGTTTAGCGTAAAAAACGCACGGTCTATCTTGCTAAAATCTCGCCTAACGATCCTATGT
>JAJQAF010000077.1 GCA_021203945.1 Campylobacter sp. | reverse complement strand
AATCAATCTCTTCTACCGCTACTAGCGCACTCTTGCTAGCTCTAAAAATCGCCGCGATTTTGGTATTCCAGTCAATCATTTAGCCTCTTTTCTTAAATAAATTAAAATTTCATCTATTATATCGTCATCGTCTTTACTGCGAGATTTAAGGCGTATTTTTTCATCATCGGCACGCGTCATCATTATATTTTGCTCGCTATTTGAGATCGCCTTTATTCCGCATTTTAACGCCAAAATTTTAACGACGATAATATCCAAAAACTGCTTTGTATAAACGTCGATTTTACCAAATCTATCCTCGAGCTCGCTTGCTATTTCATAGACGGCGCTCACGCTCTCGCATTTACTAAGCCTACGATAAATTTCAAGACGCAGCCTATCTTCATGGATAAAATCCTGATTTAAAAATGCGTTAATACTTAGCTTTAGGTCAATTTTTTCCAGTTTGACGCTTTGGTTGTTTAAAAGCTTATTGATCTCCTCTTCAAGCATTTTTAGATAAAGCGAATATCCGATAGCTTCAATATGTCCGCTTTGCGCCTCTCCTACGATATTTCCGCCGCCGCGAATTTCAAGGTCATGATACGCCAGCACAGCGCCTGAACCTAAAAACGAGTTACTTTCAAGCGCTACAAGGCGTTTTAATGCGTCCTTGCTCAAAGCCTCTTTCTCCTCAATCAGAAAATAACAATACGCCTGTTTATCGCTTCTGCCAACTCTACCCCTTAGTTGATGTAGATCCGCCATACCGAATTTATTGGCGTTTTCAATGATGATGGTATTTACATTCGGTAGATGAATCCCGCTTTCTACGATACTCGTGCAAAGGAGCACGTCATATTTGCCGTTTTCAAATTTTATCATCTCCTCTTCGGTCGTTTTAGTGTTTATCTTGGAATGAAGTATGAGTATGCGAATTTTAGGTAAAATTTTACGTAAATTTGCCGCCGTTTGCTCAATATCGGCAATATGATTATGTATATAAAACGCCTGACCGCCGCGCCTTAACTCGCGCATTAAAGCCTCTTTTACGATTTTTTCGTCCCACTCTCGCACGCTAGTTCTGACATCAAGCCTTGAGCTTGGAGCCGTAGCTAAAACCGAATACGATTTTATCTTGCTAAGCGCCATATTTAAGCTACGCGGGATGGGCGTAGCGCTCATGCTTAATATATGGGAATTCGCAGAAATTTCCTTTAATCTCTCTTTTTGTTTGACGCCGAACTTATGCTCTTCGTCAATCACGATAAGTCCTAAATTTGCGGCTTTTACGCCGAGTAAGGCATGAGTTCCTACGCAAACGCAAGGCTCGCCTTTATCTAAAGCCTTAAGCATTTGGGATTTTTCTTTTGAACCGCTAAATCTGTCAAGCCTAAAAATTTTAATATTAAAGCCCGCAAATCGCTCTTTAAGGGTCTTATAATGTTGCGAGCTAAGAAGCGTAGTGGGCACGAAAAATAATGCGCTAAAACCTGATTTGACGCAGGCAAATATCGCATTCATGGCAACTTCGGTTTTACCAAACCCCACATCTCCGCTAAGTAGCCGATCCATAACGTGAGCGCCTTTTAGATCCTCCATTATGTCGCCGACCGCCTTTTGCTGATCGGGCGTATAATCAAACCCCGCCTTTTGAACGAAATTTATATACTCAAGGTCGTTTTTTTCTATCGCTTTTCCTGCGACTAATTCGCGTTTTGCGGCAATAGCGATGATTTTTGAAGCAATGACGAATAATTTTTCGCGCACCTTCTCTTTTATTTTGGCAAAACTTGCCTTTCCAAGTCTGTCAAGCACCGCAACGGAGCCGTTTTGAGCGATATATCTGTCTATTAAATTTAGATGCTCCACAGGCAAAAGCAATCTATCGTCGTTTTGATACGCGATCGCTACGAATTCTTTCGTCGCGCCAAGAACGGTTACTTTTTCAAGCCCCAAAAATCGCCCTATACCATAATCTTCATGCACGACATAATCATTTACTTTAAGTTCGTCGACGACAAGGCTCGGACGCTTATTTCGTCTTTTTTTCTCAAATTTATTTAAAGAGACAACGATATGTTCGTTTGAGGTCAAATTTAAAACAAGCGGGCTTTGTATAAATTCTAAATTTTTAAACTCGCCTAAATTAAATGAATTAAAAAGCCCTTCATTGCGAGCCAAAACACTTATTTTTTTAGCCGCGTTCAGCTCAAAAAAATCGGTATTCGGCGTAACGACTAAATCTTTGTAAATCTTTGATTCGGGCAAAATTTCAAAATTTTTAAAAGCGCTTACATCGCGATCAAATGCGCTAAAATCGATATTTTTAACAAGCTTGCAATCAAATTCCTTAAGATAATCCGTAAAATCGTCAATCGCCCAAAAGCCAAGCGAATTTAGATCGCTTACTAGAGCGTCGGTTTGTATGCTTTGGATTTTTTCGCTAACGTTTTCAAACTCAAATTTGCTTAAATTTGCGACAAACGGCGTTATTTCAACGCTTTCAATCTCTTTTTTTAAGCTTATTTGCGTTGAGGGAGAATAATTTCTAATGCTTTCGACCTCATCGTCAAAAAGTAAAATTCTAACAGGCTCGTCCATATTTACGCCAAAAATATCGATTATCTCGCCGCGTAGGCTAAACTCGCCCATACTCTCGACTATATCGACCGCCTCGTAACCAAAGCGCAAAAGCTCGTCGGCTAGTTCGTTAAGCAAAATTTTATCGCCGAAATTTATCGTTCTGCTTCGTAGATGTTTTTGCGTCGGAAGGCGATTTAAAAGCGTGCAAAAAGGGCTAATAATAAGCTTTTTGCCGCTAAATTTATAATAAGCGCTAAGCACTCTTGAAATTTCAAGCAACTCCTCGCTAAAACTCCTCAGATCGTCGCCGAAACGCGCCCTAAAATCAGGTAGTTTAAAGCTTTTAAAGCCCGCAAATTCCGCCGCATCCGCACATAAATTCGCCTCTTTATCGTCCTCGCAGATTAAAATTTCACAGCTATTTTTTAAAAGATATTCATAAACCTTTGCTTGCATAATAATCCCTCAAAAACGCCTCCGCAAGATAAAAAGAGCCAAAAACCAAATAGATTTTATCGCCGCTTCGGGCTAAAATTTTTTCCATATCCTTTCCGGTAAAATCCCTATAAGGCAATTTTAAATCATTAAGCGTTTTTTTGATCAAATCGCCTCCAAGCTCGCGCTCCACGCTTTCGTAGTCATATATCAAAACGTTTGAAACGACGGATTTTAAAGTCGCCAAAACGGCATGAAAGTCTTTATCTAAAAACGAATTATAAACCAGCGTAATTTTTTTATCGCCAAGATTTTGAGACATAAATTTTTTAGCGATTGCTTGCGCGCCAAGCTCGTTATGCCCGACATCAACGTATAAATTTTCGGCTATCCGCTCGCACCTGCCTTTTAGCGTAAGTTCGCCTAAATTTTTAAGCTCAAATCCGCCCAGAAGCGTTT
>JAJQAF010000295.1 GCA_021203945.1 Campylobacter sp. | reverse complement strand
CGACCACGACTTAAACGCTGTTTATGTGGTCCGATATATTTAAAAGAACGTAGTTTGCAATCTCACGCTTACTCATACTAGGATCGTCCGACGTAAAGCTAACGGCTTCAAGGATAGAACTACTTCTTTCGCGGACGACTACGCCTACTTGTTGAACGTCGTCCGGTAAACGTGCAAGCGCCGCTTGAACACGGTTATTTACGTCGATAGTCGCTTGTTTTGCGCTTGAGCCGACATTAAAATACACGTTAAGGCTCATCTGTCCGCTGGAGCTTGACGTGCTTTGTATATATATCATATTTTCAACGCCGTTTATCTCGTCTTCAAGTATAGAGGCAACGGTATTTGCGATCGCAACGGCATCCGCACCGTCATATGTTGCGGTAACGCTTACTTGCGGCGGCGTTAGCTTCGGATACTCCTCTACGGGCAGACCGCGCATAGACACAAGTCCGCCTATAACGATGATAATCGAGATAACGGCGGCGAATATCGGGCGATTTATAAAAAATTTAGAAAACATTACTTGTTCTCCTTGCCTTGCGTTTCAGGCTCTACGTTAGCACCCGTCCCTATCTTTTTAAAATTATTCAATATGATAACGTCGCCTTCTTCAATGCCTTCGTTTACATAAGCTTCCGTAACCGTTTGATATATGATTTTGATATTTTTCTTAACTACTTTGCCGTCTTTTACTATATAAATATAAGGGCTAACGGTATCTTGCAAGATGGCCACCTGCGGTATGGAAAAGCTATTTTTTTGAACAAATCCGCTCATCGCAATTCTAGCGAATACGCCCGGAAGTAATTTGCCGTCTTTGTTTTCAAATTCGGCTTTTGCCAGCACGCTACCGGCATTTATATCAACGGTATTATCTATAAATTTAACTTTGCCGGTAAAATTTTGACCGTTTACGGTAAGTATAGCCTCTTGATTGATTTGCTCCCAACTATTTTTATCTAAATTTTTAGCTCTTTCCAGATTATCGACGTCGGAGATATAAAACCTAACGTCGATAGGATCAATCTTCGTTAGTCTCACAAGTTCGGTACTTCCGGCTGCGACGTATGTGCCCACATCGACTAAATTTTCACTCACGATGCCGCTAAACGGAGCCGTAACCTTCGTATATCCAAGGTCTAGCTTTGCGCTTTTGGTCGAAGCCACAGCGCTTTTTAAAGTGGCGTCGGCACTTTCGTATGCGGCAAGCGCGGAGTCATATTCTTTTTGGGATAACGCTTTTTGCGCAAAAAGCTTTTTAACACGTTCCATCTCGTTTTTTGCATTTTTAAGATTTGCCTCGGCTTGAGCTATACTAGCCTTTAGAGCTTCGTATGAAGCTTCGTATTTTTCGGGGTCTATGACAAACAACACTTGCCCCGCTTTTATATTATCGCCCGCCTTAAAATTTTGCTTTACGAGCGTTCCCGATACTTTCGGTTTTATTATGACGTCTTGTTCGCTTTGTATGCGAGCCGGATAGTTAAACGTCATAGGAAAATCGCCTTTTTTGGCAACTAGGACATCAACTTTAACGGGCGGCATAATCATACCGTCGCTTGCGTTAGAATTTGAATCCTTATCTTTTTTGAATATATTCAAATCGTCTAAGCAACCTGTGAAAAACATAGCCGCAACCAAAGCTAGCGACAAACTTTTAAACTTACCCATTAATAATTCTCCTTTTGAGTTTTTAAATTTTATCAACTAAGTAATACACATTACATCGTTAAGGTAAAAGTGCGGAAGATTATATAAGAGAATTTTAAATAAGTCAAGAAAAGACTTAGTTAAAATAAAATAACTATCGAAATTCCAATAAAATTTTATGGCAAATGCAGACGAAACAAAAAATATCGCTAAGATAATTTTATTTATAAATCCCATGCAAAAATATATCTACCGTCTCTTTGATCATTTTTTCTTTTTGAGCTTTCGTCATCTCTATGTCTTTACCGAGTATCATGCAGTTCATATGATACGGCTCTCGTATAGACGCGCAAAATTTTAACGACAAAATCTCAAAATCATACTCTTTAATGTAAGGCGCAACGTCGTCTCTTTGAAAATAATTACTCAAAATTTTACACGTTCTATCCAATATATTATTGGAAAAGCGCTTGCCGAGTTCTTTATTTTTATAGCATTCGCTGATAATAAGCCTAGAAAGCGCTATGGCGTAAGGTTTGCAAAATATATCAAAATAAAGAAGCCCGAAGTTATATAAAATTTCCTCCAAATCTTTTGACGGTTTTAAATTTACTTTCTCGTCAAGCTCTTTACAAAAATCGTCGAAATATTTATCCATAATCGCCGTAAATAGCCCCTCTTTGTCCTTAAAATACTTATATATACTAGCAAGCGAACCTCCTGCTTTAGCGACTATATCGCTAAGACTAGTATGCTCGTAGCCTTTTTTCAAGAACAGTTCAAGTCCGGTTTGCATGATAATTTCGTATCTCTTTTTACCTTTTTCTGAAATATTCATAAATTTCTCCTATTAATTTGTAGCATTAGTATTGTAGCGTATTTTTTTATTATATACAAATATCGTTTCACGATTTACGTTTAATTTACGTTGCTCGTCTATTGCAAATGCGTTTATTTTAATGGTTACAGGCATATCTTTTTCAAAATTTAAATTGATATTTGGAGAATTTAAAGTAACTATAACCCTTTGTCTCGCACCCGCTTTTATATATACGGGTTTATTCGGGCGAACGATTTTTAGATTTGTGTCATTTACGTCAAAATAGTATTCGTGATCCTTGTTATCTGTATTTTGAAATAAAAATACGTAAGAATTTTCTATATTTCCGTTTTTATCTATATTGTAGAGCTCGCTTGTGCGATTTATATTTAAAAGCATATATTCTTTTTTATCGCTCATTAAAACAAGCCCGATCAAAACGGCTATCAAAACAATAAAATAAGCCGCCGTTCTAAAACGTAAAAATTTTACTTTTTTACGCGTTTTTTGAGAGTTGGCGCTCGTCCAATCTATCAACGAAGGCAGATTAAAATTAGCCATTACTTTTGCGCATGCGTCGGAACATTCAAGGCAATTTACGCACTCAAGCTGCATACCCTTTCTTATGTCGATATGCGTAGGACAAATTTTTACGCATGCCTCACAGCCCGTGCATTGATCGTTAGAATTTGGCGGCTTTTTGTAAAGCTTTACGCCTTTATCGTAAATTTTACCGCCTCGTCGTTCGTCGTAAATAACCTGAATCGTATCGTTATCGAACATCACTGATTGCACCCTCGCATACGGACAGACATAGATGCAAAAATTTTCAGCCAAAATAACCGTGTCGTAAATAAGCCAAATGGCGATACAGGCAAGAAAACCTATCAAAATTTTATGATTTGAAGCGTCCTTTAAATAGCTAAAAAAATCTTCGGGCGGTACAAAATACCATAAAAAATTCGAAGCTCTAGCAATCGAAACAAT
>JAJQAF010000263.1 GCA_021203945.1 Campylobacter sp. | reverse complement strand
TGACTCATATTATTGACAGGCGTGGAATGGATGAACTTGATTCTTTCGCAGGGGACGCCAGAGGGCACGGAACCAGTCCGGGAGAGCGTGGGGACGCGCCTAATATCGGGCGTTTGGTAGCCGATGCGGATGAGATTATAGATCATATTAGCGTTGCTTACGGCATTGTTAAAGAAGATATCGCCGTCATCGCTCAAAGCGTGGGAGCGGTAATCGTATCTACATGGTTGCACGATTATGCGCCCAAAATTTGCTGCGCCGTCTTAGCAAGCCCTGCATTTAGCGTTAAACTCTACGTTCCGTTTGCCAAGCAGGGACTAAGTTTGGCTTATAAATTGCGCGGCAATTTCTTTGTAAATAGCTATGTCAAGGCGCATTATCTCACGCACAATGAAGAGCGTATCGCCTCTTACAACGCCGACTCGCTCATAACGCGTGCGATTTCGGTTAGGATTTTACTCGGGCTTTACGAAGCCGGCGAGAGAGTAGTAAGCGATGCGGCGGCGATTACAACGCCGATTTTAATGCTAATTTCGGGTGAGGATAAGGTTGTAAATCACAAGCCTCAACACGATTTTTATAATCATCTCGGCTCGCATATCAAAGAGCGTCATGTTTTAAAAGGTTTCTATCACGATACGCTAGGTGAGAAAGATAGCTCTTTGGCGTTTGAAAAGATTGCTAAATTTTTGCGTGAGCGATTTAATGAGCCTTTGGTTGAGATTGATTGTAAAAATGCTGATAAATTCGGCTTTAGTCGCATTGAAGCCGATGAGCTTACCACACCGCTTGCAACGTTTAATTGCAAAAATTTATGGTTTAAATTTCAAAGATTTGGAATGAAAGCGCTTAGTCCTTTTGTAAAAGGTCTTGAAATCGGTGAGCGAACCGGATACGACAGCGGTAGCACGCTTGATTACGTATATCAAAATACGCCGCAAGGCTCAAATAAGCTAATGCGTTTCATAGATAAAATATACCTTAACTCTATCGGTTGGCGCGGCATAAGAATTCGCAAGCAAAATATCAAAAACGCCCTTGATTTCGTGATTTCACGACTAAACGAGAGCGGCGAGAGCCTAAATTTACTAGATATCGCTGCGGGGCACGGCAGGTATATTTTAGACGCGCTGGAAAATTACGAGTTTGAAAGTATCGTTTTACGCGATTATAGCCAAATCAACGTCGATGCCGGGCGCGCGCTAATTGCAGAGCGAAATTTGCAGAGCGTCGCGACGTTTGAGAGGGCAGATGCCTTTGCAAGCGCTTCTTATGCGGGATGTGAGAGCAAATTTAATATAGGCTCAGTTTCGGGGCTCTTTGAGCTTTTTAGCGACAACTCTTTGATAAAAACCGCACTAGAAGGGCTTGGTTGCGCCGTTAAAAAGGGCGGCTACCTCATTTATACGAACCAGCCTTATCACCCGCAACTTGAGATGATAGCAAGGGTTTTATCAAGCCACAAAGACGGCAATGCATGGGTTATGAGACGCCGCTCGCAGCAAGAGATGGATCAGCTCGCACGGGCTGCGGGCTTTGAAAAAATCCGACAATATATCGATAACGACGGGATTTTTAGCGTAAGCGTAGCGGTGAAAAAATAGCGAATTTATGCAAAAATTTCAGTGGTTTTTTCTTCGCGCGGGATACCTGTGCGTAATCGCAATCTTTTTTTACGCGAGCTATTCCTTGGCAAACAACCTTGCCAAGGCGCGCTCATTCGTGCCCGAGATTATTTTTGAGTGGGAATTTAATATCCCTTTTTTATCTTGGACGATTTTGCCTTATTGGTCGTTAAATTTACTCTACGGCATCGGATTTTTGCTATGCAAAAGCCGTCGTGAAGTCGTTCGTTACACCATGCAACTTTTTTTATCGCAGATTATCGCGATTATTTTCTTTATACTTTTTCCGCTTCAAATTTCGTGGCAAAAGCCTCAAACTTCGGACTTTTTTGGTTTTTTATTCGATACGTTAGCCTCGTTTGACGAGCCTTTTAATCAAGCTCCGTCTTTACATATCATACTTTGCGTCGTTGTCGGTTCGCTTTATATACAAAAAGTAGGTAAAATTTTGCTTAAAGCGGCTGTCTTTATATGGTTTGTGCTGATAGGCGCGAGCGTTCTTACCACGTTTCAGCACCATTTTATCGATATTCCTACGGGGCTTGCGGTCGGCTTTTTCGTGCTATGGCTTGTGCCTTTAAACGGCGAGATTATTAAATTTAACGTTAAACGCACGAAAAAACATTTTAAATGGGCTGCGATTTACGGCGTTTTAGCTCTTTTTTGTTTGCTTCTAGCAATGCGGGGCGGGGCGGCTTTATGGGTTTTATGGTTTAGCCTTAGCTTTTTTATTTTGGTGTCGGGATATTTATTTTTTGGCGTGAGAATTTTTAAAAAAAGCGGTGACAAAATGCAAATTCCCGCTAAAATTTTACTTTTGCCATATCTTTTTATAGCTAAGCTTAACGCGCTTTTTTGGCTTAGAAACGATAAATTTTCAGTTCAAATTTTACCCGATATCTATCTTGGTTCGGTTTTGGACGCGCCTAAATTTTATGCGGTTTTTGATTTGACGGCAGAATTCCAGCCGCATCTTAAACCCGATACGATATATGAGAATTTTGCGCTTATGGATATGGTTGCGCCAAGTATAAAAGAGCTAAAAGACGCCTCTAAAATTTTAAACGAGATGATTGCAAATATGGCAAATACGGACGGAACGCAAAAAAACGAGCTAAATAAAAACAAACTGCTTGTCTGCTGCGCGCTTGGTTATACAAGAAGCGCCGCCGTGCTTATAGCGTGGCTAATTTATTATAAAAATTTAAGTTACGAAGAGGCGTTAAATTTGATCAAAAAAGCGCGTCCTAAAATCGTTATAAACAAAGAGACCGAAAATAAAATTTTAAGTATAGGTTTAAAAAATGAATAAAGCACTTTTGCTTACCGCATCGCGATTTATCGATACTCACAAGATAGTTTTGGCGTTAAATTTAATCTATTTTGTCCTGTCGTTTACGGCATTTGAAAATATATTTTTAAAAGGCTTTTTTGCAGGCATCTATCTTTATATTTTTTATTTACATATTAGGATTTATTTTGATACTATGATTTTGTTTGATTTGGCAAGCGAGAATTTAACGCCGAAGGAATTTGACGAGAGTCTGTGCGCTTTGGGTTTGGCTAAAAATCAATGCGATCGCGATATACAAGATCGTTGTAACGGAGCCGTCGGATTATATAAACGTCTGATTTCGGCGTCGCTCGCCGTAATTTTATTTTACATTGTGATAAAATCGGCTTTTTAATAGGTTACAAAATTACCAAAGACAATCGTAGGGCTTTGACAGATAAATATAGCCTTTGAATTAAACGTTTTTATACATACGTATGTGAAATTTTAACCTACTTTTATTTGAAATACAAAATTTTAATCCGTTTTTGATTAAATAGCTTAA
>JAJQAF010000291.1 GCA_021203945.1 Campylobacter sp. | reverse complement strand
CTTGACGAGATAAATTTAATCCTAAACGAGACGAGTATCAAAAATTTAAGCTCCTGCGAGCTAAATCGCTTAAGACTTGCTTTTATCGCGGCTGAAAGCAAAATAATGCAGAGCGGAAACGGCGCGATAATCTTAGATGAAATCGATGCGAATTTAAGCGGAAAAGAGGCGATGAGTATCGCAAACGTGCTTTTGGATTTGGCTAAATTTTATCAAATTTTCGCCATATCTCATCAACCGCAGCTTAGCTCTAAGGCTCATTCGCATTTTTTGGTTGAAAAAACGGGTGAAATTTCTAATGTTAAAGAGTTGCAAGATAGCGAACGTATCACGGAACTTGCGCGTATGATAAGCGGCGAGCATATAAGCGACGAGGCTATAAACTTCGCAAAAGGTTTATTAAAAATAGGTATGAATTAAAATTTATGCTTAAGCTTGAAAACAAAAAAATTTGCTAGAATGCTTTTGGAATTTTTTAAAATTTAATTTTTTGGATAAAAATATGGAGAAAATTTTAGTAGTCGACGATAATAAAGCTCTAGCAAAGCTTATATCTAAGCAAATGGATAAAAGCATTGACGATATGGTCATAGACGTTGCTTATAGCTTTGCCGAGGCAAAGGCGTTAATAAACGAGCATAAAAAAGAATACTTTATGACCATTCTTGATCTAAATTTGCCCGATGCTCCGAACGGCGAGATTGTAGATTACGTTATAGCCCAGGGGTTGCCCGTTATAGTTTTAACGGGAAGTATAGACGAAAAAACTAAAAATAATTTTATACATAAAGATATTGTTGATTACGTATATAAAGGCAATATGGACGATATAAATTATATTTTTCAAATGATTAATAGACTTAGTAAAAATAGAAGCTATAAAGCTTTAATCGTTGAAGATTCTATGCCTTTTAGAAATAGCCTAAAGAAAATTTTAACCAGTCTTCAGTTTAAGGTATTTACCGCCGCTCACGGAGAGGAAGCGATGAGCTATTTTGCCGATAATCCCGATATAAAGCTTGTTATAACGGATTACAGGATGCCGGTTAAAGACGGGCTTGAAATTTTAAAAGAGATAAGAAAAGAAAAAGATAAAAACGCCCTCGGCATAATCGTTATGACCTCGCCTAGCGAAAATGTGGGCGCGCCGATATTTTTGAAAAGCGGTGCGAGTGATTTTATAGCAAAACCGTTTGAAAAAGAGGAACTGATTTGTCGTATAAATAACACTATTGAGGCGATGGAGAATATAAACCAGATTGCGAATTTTGCCAATCGCGACTTTTTGACCGGCGTTTATAACAGACGATATTTTTATGAAGACATGACCGCATATTTGGAAAAAGCCGAAGAGTATGCGGAGCCTTATGCAATCGGAATGCTCGATATCGATCATTTTAAAAAGATTAACGATACTTACGGGCATGACGGCGGAGATAAGGTTTTACAATTTTTAGCCAAAAGATTAGTTGACGATACCAAAGGTAACGATATAGTCGCTCGTTTCGGCGGAGAAGAATTTTGCGTCGTTCTTAAAAATATCTCGCAAGAAGAAGCCGTGAAATTTTTTGTAAATTTAAGAGCTAAAATAGCCAACAGCGCAGTTTCGTTGAAGAAAAATAGTATAAATTTTACCATTTCTATAGGTATTGTGTTTAATAGAAGCGATTATAGGTTAGAGGAGCTATTGGAACTAGCCGACGATGCGCTTTATACCGCGAAAGAAGGCGGCAGAAATAGAGTTGAGGTTGCTAAATGATCATTGACACGCATTGTCATTTAGATTCTAAATGTTATGACGTCGATCTACCTAAAATTTTAAATGATGCCGCAGATTTAGGGGTTGGCGGCTTTGTTATTCCGGGTGCCGATATTAATGATTTACCAAAAGCCGCTACAATATCGAAATCATACAAAAACATATTTTTTGCCGTAGGCGTTCATCCATACGATATGGACGGCTTTGACGAAGTTATTTTACGCAAATTTGCCGAGGATAAAAAATGTGTAGCAATCGGCGAATGCGGTCTTGATTATTTTCGTTTGCCTAAAGATGAAAATGAAAAATTTCGCCAAAAACAGGAGCAAAGACGTGTTTTTTTAGCTCAACTTGATTTATCGGTCGAGTTAAAAAAACCCGTTATTCTTCACATTCGTGACGCTAACGAGGATTGTTTTAACATTTTGAAACAGTATGCGCCGAAACTTAATGCCGGAGCGGTTTTGCATTGCTATAACGCTTCGCCTTTGCTTTTGGAGCTTGGCAAATTGGGGAATTTTTATTTTGGTATAGGCGGCGTTTTAACATTTAAAAACGCTAAAGGGCTAGTTGAAATTTTACCGAAAATTCCGCCGGATAGGATATTGATTGAGACCGATGCGCCGTATCTCACGCCCGAGCCTAATCGCGGCAAGAGAAACGAGCCCGCATTTACGGTATTTGTTGCTAAAAAGATAGCTGAAATTTTAAACCTTGAATTTGACGAAGTCTGTGAGATAACGTCAAATAATGCCAAAAGGTTATTTGGGTGTTTTACGTGATTTTTACGTGGCGCCTTTTTCTGAACATCGTTTTGTCGGTGTTTTGACTTTGACACGAAAAAAGGATATAAATGAAAGCCGTACTTAAGGTTTTTTTATTTTTCGCATGTAGCGTAATGCTATTTGCAAACGCTCCTGAAAAGGATTCTTACGAAGCGCAAGCTAAAATTTTAAAAGAGCTTGATATAGATACTAGCTTTATGAAAACATCTTACTATGTAGATATGAGAAAAAGTATCAAATCCGCTCAAATACAAACATTCACGGACTCTTTAAAAAGCGGATATATGTATATTCCCATGATTAGGACGCAGATAAAAGATTCCGGTGTCCCCGAGTCGTTTTTTTATCTTGCCATGATAGAATCAGGTTTTTCAAATCATACCGTCTCTAAAGCGAAAGCTACCGGAATATGGCAATTTATGGAAAAAACGGCTAAACTTCACGGACTAAAAGTCGGTCAATATGTAGATGAGAGAAAAGACCCTGTGGAATCGACTAAAGCCGCCACGACGTATCTTAGAACTTTGAAAAATCAATTCGGCAAATGGTATCTTGCGGCGTTAGCTTATAACTGCGGCGACGGATGTCTGTCAAGAGCTATACAAAAAGCCGGAACGGACGATTTGGCGACTTTAATAGATCCGAATAAAAAATATCTTCCTCCCGAAACTAGAAAATTCGTAATTAAAATTTTAAGAGCGGCGTATATAGCAAAAGACGCCGATTTCTTCATATCAAAAGATTCTTCCTTGCTAAGTATGAACGGTGGGTTGAAGCTTGTCAAAGTTGAGGTGCCTGGAGGAACAAATCTGACTAAAATAGGCGATAGCAGAGGGCTTAGCGTGAAAAGGATGAAAAGGTACAGTCCTCATTTGAAATTCGTCTTTCGACCTCCTACTCTTAAAAAATAGTACGTTTTT
>JAJQAF010000138.1 GCA_021203945.1 Campylobacter sp. | reverse complement strand
GTTAATAAATTTAAAGTAAAATAAATTTAAAATTTACTTTAAAAAGGTGCAAATATGAAAAAGATAGCGGCACTACTCACGGCTTTTGCGACTTTGGTTTTCGGCGGCGAAATTTACCACGTTAAGATGGCTGATAGCGATATTTACGCGATCTCGCTTAAACGCGGCGGCTCTCCCGTCTCAAAGCTTATCGCGGCAAACGAAACCCAAAGCGAAATTATAAAAAGTATTGAAGATAAAAATATGCAAAACGAACACAATATCATGCTTATCAAAAATCCTAAATTTACGGCATTAGTAGATAGCGGCTATGAAAATACGACGCAAATTTTAAAACAAAAGCTGGACGAGCTGGGCGTGAAATTTGATGACATCACGCACGTAATAGTAACCCACGCGCATAAAGATCACATAGGCGGTTTATCAAACGGCGGCGAAAACAATTTCAAAAACGCAAAGATGCTTATAGATGAAAAAGAATATCAATTTTGGATGGCAAACGGCGATGAGACGACGAAAGAGAAATTAAAATTATTTGAAAACAAAATGGAGTTTTTTAAGCATGGCGAAAAGCTTCTTGACGGCGAGCTTAAGATCACTGCGATACCAGCCTACGGGCATACTCCGGGGCATAATATGATAAGTTTTGAGGCGAATAAGGACGCAAAATCTGAAAAGCTTGTTTTTATAGCCGATCTTTTGCACGTGTATGAGATCCAAACCCAAAAGCCTGAAATCGCAATCGTATATGATAGCGATAAAAACGAAGCGATAGCGACGAGAGAGAAATTTTTGCAAGAGTTCAAAAAGGATAAAACCAAAATAATCGGTTGTCATATGCCTTTTAGTAAGCCGATTGTTTTAAAATAATGCGTTTAAATTTGACATATCCGGGTGCAGAAACATTGTTTTTATACGGCTCTAACTGCTTAAAACAGGCGATTTAGCGTAAGGCTCGGCAAAGGTCAATACGGGCGATTTTGCCTTTTAAATTTTAAGCGGATAGCCCTTAAATTCGGTAAATCGCAGACGAAATTCCTGCGGAAACGAATAAACTTCTTTCGGCAATTTGCGACGCAATTTTTACCGCTCGGCAAATATTTCTCTTTTAATTTCTAGTGCTGCCGTAAGTATGTTCGCGGCGGCAAATGACTATCGTTTAAATTTAATCGCAAACGGGATTTTGCTTTATTAAAATTTTTAAAAGGCTCTACGGGCGGCAAGCTGAATTTTAATATATCGCCGCTGTAAAAGCCGTTTTGATAAATTTAAAATTTGCTCCAAACGCACAAGTTATTCAGTAACTATATCGCTTTGATCTATCTAAATTTTATGTCGTAAATAGGCTTACTTGATGATTACAAAATTTGCGGTTTTATGTAAAATTTAAAATTTGCCGCAAGCTTTTAAGCCTTTGTAAGCCGATCTCATTCGGCATGTTACAAAATTTTACCGTATCCGAGCCAATCAAATTTTAGCCGTCATTGTCGGCAAATGCCAATACAAATTTAAGCCTTAAAACCTAAATTTTTCACTTGCAACGAGCAAATTTAAAGACTTTAAATCATCGTATAAAATTTTAGTTTATTGGTAATTATTCGGAATAGAGCCGATTTATAATTAAAAATTTATGGATAAAAGGAGTGCGATTATACCGCTTCGCACCCCTAAATTTAAGCCGAATTTAACCGATAGTTTCGGCAGCTATCATACCAAACGTTAAGCAGTCGGTGATCGCAACCGATCCTAGTCTGCTTGCACCATGCACGCCGCCTGTGATCTCACCCGCTGCGTAAAGATTTGGGATCGGCTCGGCGGTAAGAGAGCTGATGACTTGGGCTTTTGTGTTGATATTTAATCCGCCCATCGTATGATGCACTTTCGGTGCGCCGCGCTCTGCGTAAAACGGCGGAACGGAAATATCATAACCCTTTGTGGTCGTAGCTGCTACGGGCTTGCCAAAGTCCTCATCCTTGCCCTTTTTAACGAATTCGTTATACCTTGCGATAGTCTTTTTAAGCTCGGCTAGAGGGATTTTATACTCAGCCGCCAAAGCGTCTATGGTGTCAAATTTCTTGCAAATTCCAGCCTCAAGCGCCTTTTCGTAGTGTCCTGGAAGCATATGTTTTAATGCACGCGAATCGCAGAAATTTATAGGATAGTTTCTATCGTCGTCGCCCTTTTCGTGGATAACCTTAAACATCGCCTCCGTTCTCGTGCGACGATCGGCAAGTTCGTTCATATAGCGTTTGCCCGTGCGCGGATTTACGGAAATTCCAAACGGGAAAGAGCCGTTTACGTTAAACATAGAACCTACGCCAAAGCCCGATTCGTCGGCGCATCCCCAAGGTCCGTATTGTATCCAGCTAGGATGAACCGGATATGCGCCCGCTCTAAACGCCGTTAAAAGCACGCCCGCAGTAGCGCCCGGATGGTTTGTAGAGTCGGTTTCCGGAGTGATTTTCGGATCTTGAAGGCGTCTAAAAATTTTATCTCGGCAAAATCCGCCGCTTGCCAAAACTACGGCTTTTTTGGCTTTGATATATTTTGTATCGCCGCCTTTGTTTTCAATGTCATCGCTCATCAAACTTCCGTCAAATTTATAATTTTCTCTCACGATGACGCCTACGACTCCGCCTTTGTCGTCAAATACGAAGTTGTCAAATTTCGTCCTTCGCTTTATAGCCGTGCCCGGTAATTTTTCATAAGTTTCGATCATCGGCTGAACTATGCCCGCACCGCTGCCGTTTTCGGTTTGAAGACTTCTAGGCACGGAGTGTCCGCCCGCGTGAGTAAGCTGCTCTATGTATTTCGCGCCGCATTCAAGAGTGAGCTTATAAGCGTCTTGCGCTCTTTTGCCTAACATTTCAAGAAGCTGCGTGTGATTTATTCCGCGACCGGCTTTTAAGCAATCTTTCATAAATAGCTCGGTGCTGTCTTTTACGCCTGCTTTTGCCTGAACGTCGCTATTTGGAACGGAAAAAATTCCGCCGTTTATGACCGAGTTGCCGCCTAGTCGTCCCATCTTTTCAATAAGCACGACTTTATTTCCCTTTTTAGCCGACGTTACGCCTGCAGCCAAAGCCGCAAAGCCCGAACCGATGATAACGACGTCAAATTCCTCATCCCATTTGACGTCTTTTTCATTCATCGCGGCGACTAAATTCGTGCTGCCAAAAGCCAAAGCGCCCGCACTCACGGCACTTAATTTAACAAAATCCCTTCTGGATAAACCTTCATTTTTCATGTTCTCTCCTTTGAAGTAAGATAGTAAATTTTATTCAAATCCATTATACCTACTTTTATCAAAAAGTCAAATTAATTTTTCAATATAAGTAAAAATTAAATTTTTTGGGCAAAAAAGACACAACTATCTATAAGTATTAAAATGATATATTTTTATACGAAAGGAAATTTATGAGAAATCTTCCTAAATATAATTTTTTTAAAAATAAAAAATATGAGCTTGAGGTTCTTAGTGAAATTTA
>JAJQAF010000063.1 GCA_021203945.1 Campylobacter sp. | reverse complement strand
TTTTAATCTAAGTCCGGAGCAGATGATTTTGGGAATGAATCTAAATCCGGCGTTTTGGCAACATCAAAAGATCGTTAAAATTACAAATAAAGAGATCGCAAAATTGATAAATTTAGATCCGTCGGCGCGATATGCAAGCTTTGATGATGCTTTTGACGCAAACGGACACTATAAGCTTGAAAAGCAAATAAACCAAGCCAACAATAAATCCGTCTCCGAACGAAGCGCGTTTGATAACGATCTTATCAAATTCGACGAGAGATTAAACGTAGTATATTTGACTTTTGAAGGGGTATTTTTTAAATTTATGCCGATTGCCGCGCAGCCCCAAGATAGCTGGCTTTCGCCTAAAAACGCCTTTGAAAGCGCCAAAATAGATCCGAAGATAAAAGGCTTGTTAAACGATTATCTAAACGGATTACAAGCGGGCGTGCAAGATAACGACTGGAAGGACGCGGATGCGGCTATTGCGAAGCTTAAAGAGTATCAAAGGCAAATAGCACAAGATTTAATCCCCGGTCAAACTCATATAAAAGTCGAAGTCGCCTACAATAAAATTTCCATCTTTAAAAAATTAGTTTATTTTTATATGATTTTAGGCGGAATTTCTTTGTTTTTTGCGCTTTTCTACGCTCTAAGCTCAAAGCGTTTCGTGCGCACTGAAAAAATTATATTCGCCGTTTTTGCGGCGGGCTTTGCGGCGCATACTTTAGGGCTTGCGATGAGATGGTATATCGCAGGACACGCACCTTGGAGCGATTCATATGAGTCGATGATCTATATCGGTTGGTCTGCCGCGCTTGCGGGAATAATATTTTTCAAAAGATCGATATTCGTGCTATGTGCCGCATCAGCTTTGGCAAGTATCGTTATGCTGGTAGCGCATATGAGCTTTGTCAATCCGCAGATTACGAATTTAGTTCCCGTACTAAAATCATACTGGCTTATGATTCACGTCTCCGTAATAACGGCAAGTTACGGATTTTTAGGGCTTGGCTGCTTGCTTGGAATTTTAGGCTTAGGTCTAATGGTTTTAAAAAGCAAAAAAAACGAAACGCGACTAAACGATCAAATTCGCTACATAGCCGCGATTGACGAGCTAAGCTTGATTTTAGGGCTTTGCTTGCTTACGATAGGAAATTTTTTCGGTGCCATATGGGCGAATGAAAGCTGGGGAAGATATTGGGGTTGGGATAGCAAAGAGACTTGGGCTTACGTCTCTATCATCGTTTATGCCATAGTTTTGCACTTAAGATTTATCCCGAAGTTAAATTCTATCTACACGTTTTTAACGGCTTCGGTCTTTGCTTACGCCTCCGTCATAATGACTTATTTCGGAGTAAATTTTTACTTAACGGGTATGCACTCATACGCTTCGAGTAACCAAAGCATAGGTATGGCAAATCCGATTTATTACACTATAATAACTTTGATTTTATTAAGCGCAGTCGCTTATATAAAACGAGACGTTAAGACTATATAAAAGGGAAAAAATGAAAAAAATTTTAATAACTCTAGTTTGTGCCGCAATCGCAAATGCGGGCTTTATAAAAGACGGAATGGAGGCTCAAAAGCAAGGCGATCATAAAAAGTTGGTCGAAATTTACGAAAAAGCCTGCAATGAGGACAATAAGGCTTCGGGTTGTTATAATCTTGCGGTCTTATATTCAGAAGGAACCGGTAACGTAGCAAAAGATGAACAAAAGGCAATAAAATTATACGAAAAGGCTTGCGATAAAAAATTTGCCTCGGCATGCAATAATCTAGGTCATATCTATGAAAGCGGAACGGGCGGAGAGCAAAATTTCGCAAAAGCGATAGAGTATTATGAAAAGGCTTGTGCGGATAACGAAGGTTGCACTTCGCTCGGATTACTTTACGCAAACGGGGTTGGAACTAGAAAGGATTTGGATAAAGCCGTGCAACTTTACGTAAAAGCTTGCGAATATGGCGATATGATGGGGTGCAACAATTTAGGCTATTTATATTTAAAGGGCGAGGGCGTGGATAAGGATTTTGCCAAGGCTAAAATTTATTATGAAAAGGCTTGCGGCGGTGAAATCGGCATAGGCTGCGACAATTTAGGCTTTTTACACGCATTCGGTCAAGGCGTAAGCCAAGATTATAAGCAAGCTAAAATTTATTATGAAAAGGCTTGCAACTACGGCTATTTCGACGGTTGCAACAATTTAGCCATTTTATACGCCGAAGGCAAAGGCGTCAAAGCCGATAGCCTCAAAGCCAAAGAACTTTTTAAGAAAAGTTGCGATAACGGTATCAAAATGGGCTGTGAGAATTTGGAATTTTTAAACTCAATAAATAAATAAATTTTACGGTAAATTTTAACCGATAGATTTAAAACACTAAATTTAAGGAGAAAAGATGTTTTTACGTGGATTTTTAACCGTGTCAATCCTAGCGTCGCTAGCGTTTTGCGAACATATGCATGCCCAAAAGGGTGAAATGGATATGAAGACTAAACGGGCGCCGATGTTTCAAAGCGTTCTTCCCGGCGAAGCTACGCTTGTCGGAAAAGGCGAAGGCAAAGAATACTGCGCGGTTTGCGGTATGAATTTGACTAAATTTTATAAAACAAATCACGTTTGGGATAGCAAACAAGTAGCCAGCTTGCACTGCTTATACGAGATAACCAACGGGCAAATCCCGCAAGACGCACAAGTCGTCGATACCAAAAATCTAAATTTAATTGACGTAAATAAAGCCTTTTACGTCGTCGGAAGCAAGATGAGAGGCACTATGACGAAAAACAGCAAATACGCATTTTCCAGCGAAGCCGACGCTAAAGAATTTCAAGCTCAAAACGGCGGCGAGATAATGAAATTTGCCCAAGCATACGAAGTTGCGGGCAAAGATTTTGACGGCGATCAAAAGATGGTTTTTGCCAAACGTCAAAACGGCGTTTATGCGGCGGGTAAAGAATTTTACGAAAAAGAGTGCGAAAAAACCGACGCGAAACAATTTAAAAACGTAGCCGAGCTAAAGGCAAATTTAAAACGAACATGCAAAAACGCCGATGACGCAAAGCTCCAAGCCGCCTCATCATATCTTTGGGATAATCCTAAAAATTTAGGCAAAGCGGCGTCCAAACCTAAATTTGAAAAGATCGTCGTTCCGGACGGCGCAAGATGTCCTATATGCGGTATGTTTGTGAGTAAAAATCCTCAATGGGCGGCGATGATAGAGATAGACGGCGGAGAAAATCTATATTTTGACGGCGTAAAAGATCTAATGAAATACTATTTTATGAAAGAAAAAAAGATTGATAAACTTTTTGTGAGCGATTATTATAAATTACACAAAATTGACGCAAAAACCGCATTTTACGTAATCGGCTCAAATGTTTTCGGGCCTATGGGAGATGAGCTTATTCCGTTTGCCACCGAAGAAGAGGCGATGACTTTCGCAAAAGATCACGACGGCAAAAAAGTGATTAAATTTGAACAAATAGATGAAAATTTACTAAAAGAGCTA
>JAJQAF010000153.1 GCA_021203945.1 Campylobacter sp. | reverse complement strand
ATCGTGGGCTATATGCGAAATTTCAGCCGCCGTTTCAACGCTAAGCCGCCGTTTGCTCGGTGCGAAAATAACGCCTAAATAATCAACGCCGAGCCTTGCTACGCTTACGGCTTCCGCAGCATTTTTTATCCCGCAAATTTTAACGAGCGGTTTCACGCATTTTCCACGTAATTTTTGAAAAATTCATACGCCTTGCCGCTTTTTATCACTTCTAAGATCGGCTCTTTGGCTTGCATAGGACTTTTAACTTTGCCTGCCACGTATAGCGCAAACATCGCATTTAGCACCACTATATCAAATTTTGCTCCGCTTATCTCGCCGCGCAAAGTAGCTTTTAAAATTTCGGCGTTCTCATCGCTCGCACCGCCTTGTATATCGCTGTGAAACGCACGCTTAAAGCCAAATTGTTCGGGCGTGATCTTATACTCTATGATTTTGCCGTCTTTTACCTCGTGAATCAGCGTTTCGTCGCACAAAGTGATCTCGTCCATTCCGTCCATTCCATGAACTACGATAGCGTGTTTTCTGCCGAGTTGCATTAGAGTTTGCGCCATCAGCTCATTGACCTCTTCAAGATAGTTTCCGACCATTTGAAACTTCAAGCTTAAATTCGGATTTAAAAGCGGACCTAGCATATTAAATACGGTGCCGATTTTTAGCCTATCGCGCACCTGTTTGACCTCTGCGGTAATCTTATGAAAAAACGTCGCGTGAAAAAACGCAAGTCCGTCTCGCAAAAGCCTTTGGCGATTTTCTTCTATCGTCGGGCTAAGTTTCACGCCGAGCGCACTTAGCGTATCGCTGCTTCCGCTTTGGCTTGTGATCGCCTTATTGCCGTGCTTTGCGACCTTTACGCCAAGAGCCGCAAGGATAAACGCCACTGTTGTTGAAACGTTTATCGTCTTTAGCCTATCTCCGCCCGTGCCGACGATGTCAAACATATCGCTAGAATCGTTATAAGTCGCAGAATACTTTAAGATATTTTTAACCAAAGCCGCAACGCTGGCGGGATACAGACTCTTTTCGCTGATTAGCACCAAAAGCCCCGCAAGCTGGACGATGTCGTATTCTTTGGCGTTTATTGCGGCGCAGATTGTTTCATAATCCTCTCCGTCAAGCGGAAAGCCTTTTTGTAGTTTTATCATATACTGGGCTAAATTTACGATTTTCGGCTCGGCAGGTTGCGCGATTTGACCGATTTTTAAGAAATTTTCAATGATTTTTTTGCCGTATTGCGTAAAATAGCTTTCGGGGTGAAATTGAATGCCGAAAATCGGACGTTTTATGTCGCCAAGAGCCATTATTACGCCGTCTTCACTCATTGCAAGCGGTTTTAAATTTGACGGCAGATTATCAACGTAAAGCGAATGATAACGCATAACTTCAAAACTATCCGCAAGCCCGTCAAACAGCGGACTTTTCTCAAGCACATTTATACGCGAGGTTTTTCCGTGAAAGGGCTTTTTTAGGCATTTTATACTTGCGCCCGCAACTAATCCGATAGCTTGATGTCCAAGGCAAATGCCTAAAATCGGAACGTTTAAATCGCTTTTTTGAATTTCAAGGCAAATTCCGCTATCTTTTGGGTGTTTTGGACCCGGACTTAGAATGATTTTACTTGGATTTAGACGGCGAATTTCATCAAGCGTGATTTTATCGTTTCGCACGCTTAAGACGTCTTCGTCGCTTAACTCTTTTACGTATTGCTCGATGTTAAAGACGAAACTATCGTAGTTATCTATTAGAAGTATCATAAATTTCCTTTTGATTTTATGGCGTGATTTTAGCGGATTTTGGCTTTAATTTAAGCAAATTCGCAAGATTTTTACGGATATTTTTAAAGAAATTTTAGCTAAACGATTTAAAATTCTTATACGATAAAACGTATGTTTTTGCAAGGCTAATTGACTGCATTCTTTAAATATCGGTGTTAAATTTAAGGCTTTATAAAGCTATTCCACAATAACGCCGCTTGGATTGATAATCGCTTTTTACGCAATTAGACGCTGCGTCGTAAAATCGCAGACCCGATTAAATTTAAAATTAATCTCGCCGCAACGCTTTTGTATAAGTCAATGCAAATTTCAAACGGAGCCGTCTCATTTTTCTCCTAAATTTAAACGCAAAAGCGAAATTAAATTTAACCTATCCGCTTTGCGTGATTTTTAAATACGTCTAATACCGAAGCACGTTTATTGCGGATTTCTTGATATTCGTTTTGCGGAATACTATCAAAAACTATGCCGGCACCCGCCTGAATAAACACGTTTGAGAGTTTTTCGCCGCTATTTAAATTCGGCAAATTTAGCTCGTTGATTTTGCCGATAAAGGGCGTAAATATCGCACTTCTTATCAAAATCGCCTGTTGTGCGTCGCCGTTAAAATGTAAAAATCCAATTCCGCCGCCGTAAGCATTGCGTTTATAAGGCTCCAGCTCGCTAATTATTTGCATAGCGCGAATTTTAGGCGTTCCGCTAAGAGTTCCGGCAGGGAAAATACTAGCGATCGCGCTAAACGCGTCAATGTCGTCTCGCTTGATCCCATACACGTCCGTTACGATATGCATAACGCTTTCGTATCGGACGATTTTCATCGGATTTTTGACGACGACGCTACGCGGTTTTGCGACGCGTCCGATGTCGTTGCGAGCTAGGTCTATCAGCATTTTATGCTCTGCCAGCTCCTTTTCATCGCTCAAAAGCTCAATTTGCAAGCGTTCGTCTTCAATCGCGTCAGCTCCGCGTCTTCTCGTGCCAGCAATCGGCGCTACGTAAATTTGAGAACCCTTTATCTCGCAAACCAGCTCCGGACTAGAGCCCGTAACGTCGCCAAACGGCGTAGGAAAGTGAAACATATACGGGCTTGGGTTGGCTTTGCTTAAAATTTGATAAAAATCAAGACTGTCCATATCGCTCGTTAGCCGTAACTGCTCGCTTAAAACGACTTGAAATATATCGCCGTTTTTTAGATACTCTTTGGCTTTGGAGACAATGGCTAAGAAATGCTCCTTTTCGGCGGTTAAATCGGTGTCAATTTTATAAAAATTTTGACTTAAATCTTGCGTATCATCTAAACTTTCCACGTCTTTTAAAAAATCGTAATATTTATCTTTTTCTCCGTAAAAGCTATAAATTTTGCTATTTTTATCAAAATGCAAGTAGGCTTTTGCGTTTGCGTAGATGAAATTGGGAAATTTATATCCCTCGTCCTTAAATCGCGGAATCTCTTCAAAATACCTAACGCTTTCATATCCTAAAACGCCGAATAATCCCGCAAAGGGCGCGTCGGATCTGTCCTTTTGCGTTAAAAAATAGCTTTTAAGCCCCGCATAATCGGTGTTTTCACTGCTGATATAATCGCAGTCTATGCCAACGATGACCTGCGTCGTATCCTCCGCCAAATGGATGTTTGCAAACTTTTCTCTCAAAGCTTTGTAGTAAATTATCGGTTCTAAAAGAAGCATTTTATTCCTTAAAATTTGATTTGTAATTTGTAT
>JAJQAF010000174.1 GCA_021203945.1 Campylobacter sp. | reverse complement strand
TTTTGTAGCAAGAGATTTGAAATTTCAACCCCGCTATTGTCTAAAATCCTAAATATGACTAAAATTACAATTATGAATTTAACAAAAGAGCCTGTAAATCGCCTTATCATCGCACTTGCCGTGCCGGCAGGAACGGCGATGATGTTTGACACGCTTTATAATGTTACGGCGACGTATTTTGCGAGTTTAATCTCAACGACCGCAGTCGCGGGATTATCAATGAGCTTTTTGCTTTATATGGCTGTCGTGGGCGTCGGAAGCGGCTTTGCATCGGCTTTGACCGCACTTATAGGCAATTCGCTCGGACGGCGCCACGAAAAACTAGCTAAAATTTATGCGGCAAAGGGCATAGCTTTTGTGCTGATTTTTGCTTTAAGTATCGGAAGTTTGGGCTTTTTCTTTGCGCCCGGAGTGCTTGCGTTTTTTGGTGCAAATAGCGAATTTCTACCCGATGCATTGGAATATATCAGAGTGATTTTCCTAGCGACGCCGTTTTTTTTGTTGATTAAGTCGTTAAACGGGATTTTGGCTGCGTTAGGCGATACGAAAACGCTTAGAAATTGGCTGTTTTACGGACTTTTTATAAACGGCACCTTTTGCTTTACTTTCGTGAAAATTTTAGGCTTTGGCGTAGGTTCAGTCGCGCTTGCAACGGCTTTAGTGCAGTTTTTCGGCACGATTTTTATCCTAAGCAGGGTTCGCAAAACAGGTATGATAAATTTTACCGATTTTGCAAGTTTTGCGCCCGATATGAAAATCTACGGCAGGATTTTAAAACAAGCCGTTCCGTCGTGTTTGAATCATCTTTCCATGTCGCTTGGCGGGCTTGTTATGCTAAAATTTTTAAGCTATTACGGCACGGACGCAGTCGCAGGATACGGCATAGCGCTTAGAATCGAGCAAATCGTCGGGCTGCCGACTATCGGTATCGCCGTAGCCGCACTTAGCGTGATAGCGCAAAACTACGGCGCAAAGGAATATAAGCGCGTCAAAGAGTGCTATAAAAGCGCGCTTAAAATCGTGCTTTATTACTGCTTGTTTGCCTGCGCATTTTGCATATTTTGCGGAACTCGTATCATAGAAATTTTTGACGCCGGCGAGCGAGCCGTTCAAATCGGACAGAGTTTTTTGCTCGTCGTGGCGTTTATATATTTTGGCTACGGCGTGATGAACGTCTCAGGAAGCACGTTGCAAGGGCTCAAGCGTCCGTTTATGCTTTTTGTTTTTAACGCTTTACGCCAAATCGTGCTGCAAACCGCCATATTTTCATTTATAGTTTTTGTGCTTAACGGCGCCGTAACCGACATTTGGCTAGGAATGTTTTGCAACGTCTATCTTATAGCGGGCTGTTTTTTAGCCTATACGATTTGGACGTTAAATAGGGTTTGCAAATGAAATTGTCATTGAGATAGACGTCGGCTCGCAGTTATTAGTGCGGGCGAAGTTATAGATTGCTTCGCCTCGCAATGACATATTAGTATTTATACCTTGCATTTAGCATAAAAGTTCTGCCGTTTTCATAAAAGCCCTCCGTATAGGCGTAAGCTTTATCAAATAAATTTTCCACACCGAATTCTAAGTCAAGTTGCTTAATCGGCGAATAAGAAATTTTAAGATTAGTTACCGCAAAGCCGCGAGCATAATACTTTACGCCGCTATTATTGTCGCTTTCGGTATAGTTTTTGCTTTGTGCGTATTCGCTTAGACGGATCTTAAGTTGAGATAAAATTTTATACTCTGCATAAGCATAAATTTGGTGTTTCGGGATGTTGCTTAGCTGATATTTCGTGCCGTCTTTTTTGGCTTCATAGTGCATATAGGTATAGTTTCCGCCTAGTGCAAAATCTCCGAAATTCGCATTTGTCTCAAGCTCGGCACCATAAACGTCCGTATCGCCGATGTTTTGATTTTGTGCGTAACTATGACCATTCCATACCACCCCGTTAACACTGGCGATTTTGTCTTTTATGTCGCTATAAAATACGGCGGTTCTCAGATCGGCGTTTTCAAAGCTCTTTTTATAGCCAAGCTCGTAGTTTAGACTTTGTTCCGGCTTTAAATCGGGGTTTTGTATATTTCTATTAAAACGAGAGCTATATCTGTCCGCCATTGTCGGGAAATAGGTCTTTCTGGCAAAGCTTGCATAGATCGTATCGTCTTTGGTTATATCGTGTTCTATCAAAGCCTGATAGGTCCAAGCGTCATCATTTTTAGTCGGGAAATTATATAGACTAGTTGTGCTATTCCATTGCGAAGTACCGTATTCTTCGGCATCGGATGACTTTCTTTTATCGTAGCGAAGTCCGAGCGTTAGCGTAGTGCTATCGCCAAAATTTTGAATGTCTTCAAACGCCAAAGAATACATTCTATCTTTTGACTTTTGCCACGGTTCATTTCTACTTGAAGCTAGCGGATAGAGATTTCTCTCTTTGTGATTGTCCTCTTTAAAGCTCGGCATAATTTTTAGCATATTATTTTGGGTTATATCCATACCCACTTCTACGCTACCTCCCCAGCTGTAATCGTCATAATAGCTCACCCAACCTTGACCGCCGTTTGCATGCATATTGTAGCGATAGTTTGTCATATTTGCCAGTTGATTTTCATACTTATCATAAAAAAGCCTGCTTTTTATATACCAGCCGTCAAACTGAGTATTTGATAGAAAATACCAAGTCTCTTTATCCCAGCCCGGCCACCACCAATATCGATCCGAGTTATTGCTATTTGTTCCCTCGTATAGTCTAGATGTTTTCTCCGCTTTTTGTTTTACGTAAGTGATAGAGTATTCATCGGTATCGTTTGGAGTAAAGCCGGCTCTTAGGCTGATCTTTTTATCTCTTCCTTTATCCGAATAGCTATGATCTTTGCTAAAATCAACATCACCGGGTTTTGGACCGTTATACTTTTCTTTTAGACTGCCGCTAACTTGAAAATAAAATAGATCTTGCTTTGTGCCCAGCCTAAAACCCTCGCCGCTATCAAACATTGTTTTTTTGTTTTCGCCTTTTGTATTGCCGAATTTTCCATTCCAAAAAAGTTCGGCTTCCAGCTCTTTGGTAGGTTTTTGGCTGATGAGATTGACCGCTCCGCCAAGTGAGTTTGGACCATATAGCACGGAACTGGCACCCTTACTAATGTCAATTTGCGCTAAATCGACCGTGGTAAATCGGTTTAAGTCCAAACGTGCGTCATAAGGCACATAAACGGGTATGCCGTCGATATAAACAGGAACCTTTGTGCTATCGTGTCCTCGCACGATCAGTCTGGTTTCGTTACGACTGCCGCTTGCGCCCATAAGCGTAACGCCAGCTGTCATCTTGGCGACATCTGCGACGTTTGTGACGTTTTCCGCTTGCATTTGCTCGCTCGTAACCTTACTGACATTCGGATTAAAATCCCCCCCCTAGAAGCCGTAACCTCAATCTGTCCCAACTCAAATACTTCGCTCTTATGAACATGT
>JAJQAF010000140.1 GCA_021203945.1 Campylobacter sp. | reverse complement strand
GCTTTATAGAGTTAAATCAAACCCAGATCAAGCTCTCGCAAGAGTTGGCTAAAATTTCAAATACGCCAAGCAAGGCGGTGAGCATAGACGAAGTGCGTATAGAAAAAATCAATCGCTTTAGCACCAAAGATAGCGAGCTTGATTTGGTTCTAGGCGGCGGCGTAGTAGAGGGCTCTTTGGTGCTTATCGGCGGTAGCCCGGGTATCGGCAAATCTACTCTACTTTTAAAAATAGCCTCGAATTTAGCCAAAAACGGTAAAAAAACGCTCTATGTTAGCGGCGAAGAGAGCGCTAGCCAGATAAAAATGCGTGCCCAAAGACTTGATGCAATAGATCAAAATTTATACCTTTTAACCGAGATTTGTCTTGAAGATATATTGAGCGAAATACGAAAAAACGACTATAAAATATTAGTCATAGATTCCATTCAAACGCTCTACAGTCAAGACGTCAGCTCGGCGCCCGGTTCAATTTCGCAAGTGCGTGAAATCACGTTTGAACTTATGCGACTGGCAAAAGATAAAAATATCAGCATTTTTATCATAGGGCATATCACGAAAGAAGGCTCCATTGCGGGTCCAAGAGTGCTTGAACACATGGTTGACGTGGTGCTTTATTTTGAGGGCGACGCGAGTCGAGAGCTTAGACTGCTTCGCGGATTTAAAAATCGCTTCGGTTCGACAAGCGAGGTCGGAATATTTGAAATGAGTCCTAAAGGGCTAATCAGTGCAAGCGAAATTTCAAATAAATTTTTTACCCGCGGTAGCGCAATGAGCGGCAGCGCAATAACCGTCATAATGGAGGGTTCGCGCGCACTCAGTATCGAAATTCAAGCACTTGTATGCGAAAGCGCATATCCAAAACGAAGTTGCACGGGATATGAACGAAATCGCCTTGATATGCTACTGGCTCTACTTGAACGCAAAGTCGAACTTCCCTTAGGACATTACGACGTATTTGTCAATGTTTCGGGCGGCGTTAAAGTCGGTGAAACGGCGGCTGATTTAGCCGTAATAGCAGCGATAATCAGCAGCTTTAAGAATCGTCCGATAAGCAAGGACAGCGTTTTTATCGGCGAGCTTAGTTTAAACGGCGAAATACGTGAGGTTTTTAACCTGGATCAAAGGCTCAAAGAGGCTAAAAATCAAAAATTTAAAAACGCAATCATTCCAAACAAGCCGCTCGATACGCAAGGCTTAAAGTGTTTTTACGCAAAAGATATAGTCCAAATGCTTGAGTGGATGTAAAAAATTTAGGCTTAATTTAAGCGGATTTTATATTATCAATTTCAGTAAAGTTCGATAAAAATTTTTGCTTTTTATTTGGCTCCGTCTAAAATTTACGGAGAATTTAGCCAAAATCATATAACAGATTAAATTTGATAATTTAAGAGCTTGTCGGAGTATTGATTTTAGATATTTTCGGGTTAAATTTTAACCTCAATCATAGCAAAGGAGCTTATCTGCTTGCGGCCACGAACGAAGCGAAGAGGAAATTTAAATCAAACAACTTTAATTTAGCCTATCTTTAAAACAAGCGCAGCGATGGCTCCTTAAAACAAACTATTTTCCGTTCGTATGACCGTTTCCAAACTAATTTTTAGAATGCTTGAGACGCCTGACAAGCAATCCTACAATCACTATCAAGCTCGCCAGTCGAGCAATTTTAAACTTGAAATGCTAGCGTTTTTTATTCCTGCTCCACACTCATACTTAACTCTAAACTCCACAAGGTTGCGTGAAATCGTATAAATAGCCATTATCTCTAACACTCGCTATTTTAAGCATATACTAAACTCATCAATTTTACTAATCTATTGACCAATCTTTTATAATCGTCGCTATATAAAAAATCAAACTCACTTGTAAGGCCACGTAAATCCGTTTCTTTTAGTTTAGATAAATATTTTACGAAATTCTACAAAATTCAATGATTACTACCTATTAGTAATTCCGCTTAAAAGCCAAGAGTGAGACGAAGTATAAAAATTCAAGAATATATTTTTTAATAGGTATTAGGTAGCCTAAGCTGCCTTCATAGAGTTGAAGCCTAAAATTACTTAGAAACGATAACGGCGGCAATTGCAAAACCGCCGTCATGACTTATGCTAATAGCGGCTTGTTTTATGCCGAAATTTTGATAAATTTTAGGAGAAAATTTTAATATCGGTGCATTTTTGGTATCTTTTTCTATGATAACATCAAAAAAACCGCACTCGGCGCCAATCCCTACTCCAAGCGCTTTACTAGCGGCTTCTTTCGCCGCCCAAAGCCCGGCTACGCTGGCGTCTGTTTTAGCCAACAACAGTTCGTTATCGCTTAAAAAGCGTCTTAAAAAAATCCCCCCGTGACGCCTCTTAAGCCTTGAAATTCTATCTATGCTAACGATATCTATGCCGATCATTGCACGACAAAATCGGTAAAATAGATATTTTTGATAAATCCGTCGCTCAAAACTTCGTTTATTTTGCCGACTATTTCATCTTTTAGACGATCTTTCCCTTTTGCGGTACTAACCTCTTCATATGTTTTAGACGATAAAGTGCGGATTATGATATCGCGCAATAATGCCTTTTTTTTATCAAGTTCCGGGGTCAAAAGTTCATTACTTTGTTCCATATCTATTTTGGTTTTTAAAAATCTCGATCCGTTTTCGCTAAGAAGATTTACGATAAATTGATCAAGCGGATATATCGGACCCATATTTGCGTAATCGTTTGCGCGTTTTGGATTTGCGCGAACGTTTTGCGTCTGCATATTTTGTTGCGTTTGAATTTGCTGCTGCGCCATATTCGGATCTTGCGAATTATCGTCTCCGAGCAATAAAAATACCGTAAGACCGCCTACTGCAAGCAATAAAACGAGTATCGCCGCGATGATAATAATCAATATCTTGCCGCCGCCTTTTTTGCTCTGTTTTTCTTCTACTACGTCTGCCATAGCTTCTCCTTTAAGTTTGGCTATAATTATACAAAAATTTCACAAAAATGAGAAAATATGATACACAAAACAAACGCGGCAAGGCTTTTAGACAAGCTTAAAATCGCCTACGAGCTAGTGGAATACGAAGTCGATGAAAACGATCTTTCAGCCCTTCACGTAGCTTCAAGCACTCGTCAAGATATTAAAAATATTTATAAAACTATCGTTTGCGCGTGCGAGCCTAAAAATTTTATCGTTGCATGCTTGCAAGGAGACTTGGAGCTTGATTTAAAAGCCTTAGCTCACGTTGCGGGCGTAAAACGTTGCGAGCTTATAAATTTAAAAGATTTAGAAAAAATAACCGGCTATATTCGCGGCGGCTGCTCTCCGCTTGCGATGAAAAAATCATACTTGACATTTATCGATGAGCGGGCGCATGAGCTTGATTTTGTTTATGTAAGCGCTGGTATTCGCGGCAAACAACTAAAATTATCGCCGATCGATCTGGCAAACTCCTGCCAAGCAAGTTTTGCGAATATTGCGAGAGTTTAAAAATTTTTAAACTCTATAAATTTAAAACGCTCTCCTAAAAATT
>JAJQAF010000070.1 GCA_021203945.1 Campylobacter sp. | reverse complement strand
TCCTTCGTCTTTCAGCTCTTTTAAAGCCTTGCTTACGGCGGTTACAAGCTCGTCGTTGCCTTTATGAAACAACGCCGCCGAATAGATGGGCTCATTGCCCGTAACGGCAATCTTTATAGGGGCGTTGGGTTTTTGCTTTACAAAATCAAAAAACGTAACGGTATCGTTTATAGTCGCATCGGCGCTTTTTGCGATAATCAGCTCCACGCCCTTGCTAAAGCCGTCGACCGTTACTATATCCGCACCGTGTTTCTCCGCCATTTGAGCCCAGTTGCTAGTAGCGGAGTGAGCGGACTTTTTACCTTTTAAATCGTCAAAAGATTTGATACTATCGTTATCTTTATGAACGACAAGCGCACCGTAAGCGGTAGTGTAAGGTATGCTATAATCGTATTTTTTCTTACGTTCGTCCGTAATACTTACCTGATTAAAAACCGCATCCGCCTTACCCGCGTTAAAAGCCGCCAACATAGCGTCCCACGGAGCTTCCACGAATTGCGCCTTTACACCTATTTTCTTCGCTACAGCCCTTGCGATATCGACGTCATAGCCTACAAGCTCGTTTGCTTCGTTATGATAAGAATACGGCGAATACGTTCCTTCCGTAGCGATTTTAATCGCTCCGTCCTTTTTTACCCTTTGCAACGAATTTTCGCCGAATGCGCTTACGCATAACGCCAAACTTACGACAGCTAAAAATTTTAAAGCCTTTTGCAAAAACATATTTTCTCCTTTTTTACTTTATATATACGATAAATCTCGCGATTATATCATAAAAATTTAATTCTTTTATAGAAATAAGCAATAAATTCGCCGAATTCTTATAGTAATTCTCATACTAAAACTGCTATACTTTGAATATAAAAAATAAGGAATCTCATGGAAAAAATAATTCAGCAAAATTTTAACGGCGAACGGGCGATGTTTTGGTGCAAGGATACGGAATTTTCATATTGCACGTTTGAAAACGGCGAATCTCCGCTAAAACATAGTCAAAATTTAAGCCTGAAATATACTCTTTTTAAGTGGAAGTATCCGCTTTGGTATAGCAAAAACATAAGATTGCAAGATTGCGTTTTATTTGAGACGGCAAGAGCAGGCGTGTGGTATAGCAGCGATATTTTTATGAAAGATTGCACGATTGAAGCGCCGAAAAGCTTTAGACGCTCAAAAAATATAAGCCTGCAAAACGTTACTTTTCCGAATGCGGCGGAAACCTTATGGAATTGCGAGAATTTAAAGCTACGAAACGTTGTCGCAAAGGGCGATTATTTTGCTATGAATTGCGAAAATTTAAAGATTACGAATTTAAATTTACTAGGCAATTACTCGTTTGACGGGGCTAAAAATTTAGAGATAAGAGAGTGTAAAATCATATCCAAAGACGCCTTTTGGAACAGCAAAGACGTGACGGTTTATGATAGTTTTATATCGGGCGAATATCTGGGCTGGAACTCAAAAAATATCACTTTTATCAACTGCGTGATCCAAAGCGAGCAAGGAATGTGTTATATAGATAACGTCGTATTAAAGGATTGCAAAACGATAAATACGACGCTTGCGTTTGAGTATTCCAAGGTAGATGCCGAAATTTTAAACGCTATCGATAGCGTGAAAAATCCGCAAAGCGGTCGCATAAACGCGCAAAATTTCGGCGAAATAATTATGCAAAAAGAGAGAATAAACCCGTCAAACACGCAAATAACGCAAAAATGATATAATGCTCTGAAATTTAAATTTCATAAGGATAAAACAATGAAATACGACTTTGACGCGCTTACGGATAGAAACGGCACAAACTCTTCAAAATGGCGCACTAACGGCGATGAACTGCCGATGTGGGTCGCCGATATGGATTTTAAGGCGGCGCCCGAAATTTTACAAGCTATACAAAAACGCCTAGATAACGGCATATTCGGTTACTCGTATATTCCAAAAGAGTGGAATGAAGCGATTTGCAACTGGTGGAAGCAAAGACACGATACGGATTTGCAGCCGAATTGGGCGATATTTTGCACGGGCGTTATACCCGCACTTTCAACGGCGATACGTAGGTTTAGCAGTCCTGGGGATAACGTTTTGCTTCAAACGCCGGTTTATCACGTGTTTTTTAATTGCATCGCAAATAACGGCAGGCGAATTCTAGCAAATGAGTTGGTATATGAAAAAGGCGAATACAAAATAGACTTTGAAGACCTTGAGAGTAAATTAGCCCGGCCGCTTACGACGATAATGCTGCTTTGCAATCCGCATAATCCTATCGGGAAAATTTGGGACAAAAAAACGCTTGAGCGGATCGGGGAACTATGTCTCAAACACGGCGTGCTGGTAATTAGCGATGAAATTCACTGCGACATAACCGATCCGGGCGCAAATTATACGCCGTTTATAAAAATTTCACCGCTTTGCGCGCAAAATAGCATAACTTGCATTTCACCGACGAAAGCCTTTAATATAGCCGGTTTGCAAAGCTCGGCGGTCATAGTGCCCAATGAAAATTTAAGAGTGAAAATGGCGGCGGCGATAAATTACGATGAGATCGGCGAGGGAAACGCTTTTGCGGCGATTGCGGCGATTGCGGCATTTACCGAAGGCGAAAAATGGCTTGAGCAACTTAGAGAATATATCTACGAAAATAAAAAAATCGTGCGAAATTTTATCCGAAAAGAGGATTTGCCTATTCATTTGGTCGCATCGGACGCCACTTATCTTTTATGGCTTGATTGCTCGAAGGTTTGCGAAAATTCCGGAGATTTGATGAAATTTTTACGCGAGAAAGTCGGACTTTGGCTGAATGACGGCAATGCTTATAGGGGCGATAAATTTTTCCTTAGAATGAATATAGCAACGCAAAAAATCAGGCTACAAGAAGGTCTAAATCGCCTAAAAAACGGGATAAATTTATATCTGCAAAGCCAAAATAATCAAATTTAACTCACTCTCGCCTAAATGCCTATTTGACGGGGCTTTGCGCGGCTTGATTTTAACAGTGCGCCTTTTTGTCAGATAAAATTAATCAAATCCGCGTTAGCTTAAAAACTATCGCGGATTAAATTTCAACGTAAGATTTATTTGTCCTCATATACGAGCGACATTTGTCCGTGTCCGAAACCTAGCACGCCTTCGCCTTTTTTAAAGTGTATATCAACGCCGTTATCGCTGATCATCCTTATGCCGCTTGCCGCAGGCGCGCGTTTCATATCAAATTTATTACCCATAGAATCCTTAAAGCTGGCCGTCTCAAAGAGATTGTTTGACGTAAGCGTCGCTTTGTAGTCCTTGTAATCTCCCGTTCCTCTAAATTCAACGGTTTGCATTTCTTTGGTTGCGGACGGTGTTTGAGATGCCGTATTAGACGATGCGCAACCGCTTAAAAACGCTATCGCGACCAAAGATGAAACTAAAAGTTTTTTCATATCGTATCCTTTTTTAAAATAGTGTAGATTTTACTTTTAAAAAAGTAAATTTTAGATAAAAACTAGCTATTTTAAAATTTTAAAATAAAATTTCCGTTCCAAAACCCGCTTAGGATTGAAACGATATAGG
>JAJQAF010000155.1 GCA_021203945.1 Campylobacter sp. | reverse complement strand
GCTCTCTGTGCGTATCAATTTTAGCGCAGCCCCCATCGTCAAACGGGTAGTTTTTTAGATATTTAAGCGCGTTTTCATCAGAAATCTCGCCGCTTTTTATCTGCCTTATGAGTTTTAAGGCTTCGCTTTCGTTCATTTTAAATTTTCCTCTCTTAAGCCCTTTAAATCAAGCAAAATTTCAAATTTGCCAAGCGAATTTATCTCGCGCACGATGGCTTTAAAATTTGCATCCGCCGTAAATTTCGCCATATCCGCACCGCTCATTTGAAGCTTAAAAGCTTTGCCGTCAAAACGCGCGCGAATGTTTGCGTAACCGCTTTTTATCAGTAAATTTTCTACCCGCTCGATTAAGCTTAGCTCGTCTTCGGCAAAGTCGCGATCGTGGGGCAAACGCGTAAGCAAACACGCATAACTAGGCTTATTTGCCGTCGTTAAATTTAGCTCTTGTGATAGCTCTCTTATCTCAGCCTTGCTTAAATTTATTAGCGGAGAAATCACGCCTAGCTCCTCTTTGGCATGAAGTCCGGGGCGATATTCGCTCAAATCGTCGCGGTTCGTGCCGTCTGCGACGTTGCTAAAACCCAGCTCGCGCGCCCTTGCGATTAGCAACGTAAAAACCGCCTTTTTGCAAAGATAGCAGCGATTTTGCGGATTGTGTTTGATCTCGTTTAAGATACCGACTTTTAAAATTTCATGACGAATTCCGTGAAATTTAGCGAACTCTATCGCTTCTTTTATCTCTCGCTCGGACATATAAGGCGAGCAAATCGTGATCGCCAAAGCACGTTCGCCAAGCGCGTCGTGTGCGACTTTGACAAGCAGCGAGCTATCAACTCCGCCCGAAAACGCCACAGCTAAATTTTCTAATTTACGGATCTTATTTTTTAAATTTTCTAATCTCGTCATAGGCTTTAAGCGCCGCTTTTCTAACTTCTGCGATCGTTACGCCGTGCGCGGCGGCGGCGGCTTTGCAGTCTTTAAATTCGGGCTTGATTTTCAAACCCGCTTGCGCTAAATTTTCGCCGTCATTTAAATTTAACGTTGCCGCGGGCTTTTCGTTTGCGCCCGCGAACTTTAAATTTGCGCTTTCATATAGTGATGTCGTGGAATTTGCCGCCGCGAGCGAAATTTTAAGTCCTATTTTGCCGAATTTCGTATCTACGCTCGTAAATTCCCGCGCAAGTTCCGTTTTTCTTACCTCTATCTCGCGCACGCCGATCGCGCTGGTATGGGCAAATACGAGCTCTTTAAATTTCGCGGCGTCCTCTTTATGACAAAGCACGCTTAGCTTAACTCCGACACGCCCCTTTTTCATATATACCGCCTCACTAAATACGTCCAAAGCGCCGTTTTCACGCAAAATTTCGCATGCGTAGGCTAGGCTTTCGGCGTCCATATCGTCAATGTTGGTTTCTATTAAAATTTGCGTCTGCGCCCGTTGCGAACGGCAAGCGTCTTCGCAAAGCATAACGCGAAGGACGTTGGCAAAGCCCTGCGCGTCTTTGCCGCCCGCACCGTATCCTATGCGTAAAATTTTAAATTTATTAGGCGCGGGGACGTTTGAAGTGAAATTTAGCGCACAAGTGCGTAAAATAGCCGCTCCCGTAGGCGTCGTCATCTCAAAATCGCTTCGCCCCAGACTTACCGGCATGCCCCTTAAAATCTCCGCCGTTGCGGGCGCGGGCACGCTAAAACCGCCGTGTTCGCAACGCACCGTGCCGCCTCCCAGCTCAATGTCGGAGGAGTAAATTTGCAGCTTAAAATTTGCGCCGCTTGTTGGTGCGAAGCTTTTATTTAACGCTTCAAAGCAAATCGCCGCACCCACGATATCTACGATACTATCGATCGCGCCGATCTCGTGAAAATGCACGTTTTGCGCGCTAGTGCCGTGTATTTTCGCTTCCGCCTCCGCTATCGTTTGAAAAATATCAAGCGATACGCCTTTTACGAATTCGCTCAAATTTGAATCTAATACAATCTTTTTAATACTCTCAAAATTTCGCGAACAAACCGACGCATTTGTCGCTATTACGTTGATCTTGACCGCCCTTACGCCGGACTTTAAAATTTCGCATTTTTCAAGGTGAAATTCGCCCGCTAAATTTAACTTTTCAAGCTCGGCGCAAAGATACGAAAAATCCGCTCCCAAATCTACCAAGGCGCCTAAATTCATATCTCCGCTAATGCCCGAGCTGGCGTCGTAATATAAAATTTTAGCCAAACTTAAACCTTGGGAACAGTCATCGAGCCAAACGGCAGAACGATGATCTTTGCGTCCGCGCCCTTTTGTGCAAGTGCGTCGTTTAGGGCGATTTGCAGGTCATGATACGGCTTTAAATGCACGGATTTCATCTCTTCGTCGCTTAAATCGCTAACCGCCCACGTCTGCGCCCAAAGCGAAATTTCAGCCATTTTGGCGGCTTTGTGATAGCCTAAGTGAAACTCTTTGCGTATCTTTTCAAGCACTTCTTGCGGGGTCGGCGCCGATGCCATAAGCTCAAAAAAAGGTCTTGGTCCGATACCCGTGCGACATTTTGCGACCATTATCAAAATTCCGTCCTCGGCAAGAGCCAGTTTGCCGTTATCTAGGGCTTTTTGCGCTTGGTATAAATCCACGTCCATCGGATACGGAGCGACCGAAATCACTATGTCGGCTTTTTGTGGAATTTGCACGCAAAAGACCTCGTCGGCTTTTTTAATGCAGTCGTAAAAGCTGTCGTTAAGATCGCCCGTGCCGGCGTAATACACACCGTGTTCGCTATCAAGCACACTCATAATCGCAAATACGTCAATATGGCTAAGCACTTTCATCGCATCTATCATATCTTCATGCACAGGATTTCCGTCCAGTTTGAGAGCTTGTGCGTCGGGGCTAAGAGCTAGTTTGTGATTTTGCGTGATGGTCTCATACGACGCCGTGCCCGGCAAAAAGGACTTTCGCCCGCCCGTATAGCCCGCGAAATAGTGCGGCTCGACCGAACCTATGGCAATAACTTTTTTAGCCTGCGCCACGATTTTATTTAAATACATCTGCGTGCCGTTTTTGCTCTCGCCTAAAAATATCATCTCATCGTGCTTGGCGTCGTGATCATGCACTTCGCCTTTGGCGGCAAGCTCGGCGTAAATTTCTTTAGAAAATATCATCTCATATTCGTCCTGAGTGCCCGCTCTGTGGCAACCCGTGGCGATGATAAAGATTTTCTTTTTATCTTTAAGTTTCGGGTAGATTTGCTTTAAAATTTTAGCCGTCGGCGTCGGGCGCGTGCCGTCATTTACGATGATGACGATCTTTTCGTCCGTATCTATAAACTCATCAAAGCTTTTTTGATTGATCGGATTTGATAGCGCGTGAGCGATGAGAGCGGTTTCGTCCATTTTAGCGACGGGATTTGGATTAAAAACGCCCAGTAGATTTTTTTCGTCTAAACTTAGCTTTAATACGCCGTCTTTGCCGTAAGAGATAGGGATTTGCATAATGTTTCCTTAATCTCTGTCTCTTATACACTGCT
>JAJQAF010000061.1 GCA_021203945.1 Campylobacter sp. | reverse complement strand
TATTCCTCTTTAAAGAAAGCTTTTTTAATCTCTATCTTTTTCTCTATCATCTTTTTGTCGTATATCTTATACGTAGGTTTCCAGTATTCAAGATAGTTTCTAAGCCCGGCGCTATGTCCTGCGTCAAAGTGGCAACTGGCGCATTTTAGTTCTTTATCCGTGCCCTTTAATTTCTCGTAATGAGCATGCATTTTCTGAGCTTGAGCAGATGTTTTATCACTTCCTATTACGTTAGCATGGCAGCTGGTGCAACCGTTATCAAATACGAAGTGCTCTCTGTCTTTAAGCCTCTTATGCCAATCTATAGCGTCAGGATCTCCGAAGAAATGTATATATCCTTCGACCAATCCGTTTTTAGCCTTAATCAAAACGTATTTGGCGATATTATCGTGAGGGATATGACAATCAACGCATTTAGCCTTTACTCCCGTTTTACCCTTGCCGCTATGAATATCATCGTTATAGGCTATAACCATAGGATCCATCTCATGGCATACCACGCAGAATTTATCGGTGCTGGTTTCTTCAAGTGCGTAATGCACGGGAAGGACTACTAAAAAGCCTATTATGCCGCTTATAAATATTATAAGAGCTAATAATTTCTTTGAAATTTTCATGGCGTTACCCCCATCCATTGCGGAATTTCATGTTCGTGACATTCAGAACACATATTTATAGATTCTTTGTGTTCAAAGTGGCATTCGTCGCAATAAAGCGTAGGACCGTCGTGAACGGAGTTGTGAGGATTTGCCTTTAGAGTATCCATAAACTTAAGTCTCTCCGCCAAAAGTTTTTTACTCTTATGACAGGATAGACATCCTTCGTCTTTGATGGATTTAAATTTACTAGGATCGTTGCCTTGATTTACGTGACAATCGATACAATCGAAAGCAAGATGTTCGTGATGAGGCTTTAGCTTGTGCTTTTCTCTAAGCTCATCCGACACTACTATTTTCGTAACGTTTAAGTCGCTTTGGGGTTCGTTTGCACCGAATAGATAAAGCGAGAAAAAACATAGGAAAACAGCTATAAAATTTAGCTTATTCATACAATACCTTTTTTGCAATAGAGCCGGACAATGATGATCGGCTCCGTTTTGAAAAATTTATCTCGTTAAATTAGCTTAAAAGCTAATAGAAACAAAAAGGCGGATTATCGCAATAAAGTTATAAATCCGCCTTTCTTTACAAAGTATCGTGAGCGAAATTAAATTCCGCCGCCGGACGAGTTAAATTTAGATGTTTTCGCCTGCTATCATGCCGAATACCATACAATCAAGTATCGCATATGTTCCTAGACGAGACGCACCATGCACGCCGCCTGCTATTTCACCGGCCGCATAAAGCCCTTCTATCGGCTTATGCGTTTTATAAGAGATAACTTGAGCTTTTGTATTGATCTCTAATCCGCCGCAAGTGTGATGGACTTTCGGCATTGTGCGAGACGCGTAAAACGGCGGTTTCGTGATATTTATGCCGTCAAGTTTATCAACAGGTTTGCCGAATTCGTCTTTGCCTGCGGCTACGCCGTCGTTGTATTTTTTTACGCTCTCTTTTAAAGCCGCCGCAGGGATTTTAAAGTGAGCCGCAAGAGCGTCAAGCGTATCAAATTTCCAGATAACGCCGATTTCAAGCGGTCTTGACGTATAAATAGGATTTCTTGCATCAACTGCTTGTTGGTCGCATAAATTTATCGGATAGTTTTCGTCCTTACCTATAACGCTAAAGCAAGCGTCAGATTTTATCTTACGTCCGGCATGCTCATTCATAAAGCGTTTGCCTGTTTTCGGATTGACCGTTATGCCGTAAGTATTGCAGCAGTGATTTGTAAAATTCACGGCAGCGCCGAAGCCCTTTTCGTCAGGTGAGCAATACGGAAGGAATTGGATCCAAGAAGTCTGAAGCGTAACCGCTCCAAGATCGGTTGCTTTTAACAAAGCGCCCGCAGTAGAGCCTTGTTGATTTGTGCTATCTATCGTCGGAACAACGCGCGGATCTTGAACTTGGCGATACCACAAATCGCGTCCGAAGCCGCCTGCTGCTAGCAACACGCCGCTTTTTGCCTTGTAAGTCTTCGTATCTCCGCTTGTATTTTCAAGATCGTCACTAAAGAGTTTAGCGTCAAATTTATAATTTTCTCTACCGATTACGCCCACTACTCTGCCGCTATCGTTAAGCACGAAATCGTCAAATTTAGCCCTTGTTTTAAGAGTAACGTTCGGATCGTCTTTTAGTTTATTTAGCATAGGTTGGATATAGCCCGAACCTGAGCCGTTTGTAGCTTGAAGGCTTCTTGCAACGCTGTGTCCGCTCTCAAAAAGAAGCTTATCGGAAAACTCCGCACCGCATTTTTCAAGTAACGCAACCGCATCGTTGCTTCTGTCAAACATCGTACCCAAAAGCTCGGTGTGATTTAGTCCAAGTCCGTCTTTTACGGCATCGGCGATAAAAATTTCCTTGCTGTCTTTAATGCCTTGAGCCGCTTGATATTTACTCATCGGAGCCGCCATATTACCGCCGTTGATGACGGAGTTTCCGCCTGCGCGTCCCATTTTTTCAAGGATTAAAACTTTCTTGCCTCTCTCGCTCGCTTTTATGGCGGCGGCAAGTCCGGCAAAGCCCGTTCCTACTATAATAACGTCATATTCCTCATCAAATTTAACGTCCTTTTCGTTTGTAGCAGCACTTGCATTTACTCCGCTTAGAGCTAAAGCTCCCGCACCTACGATACTCATTTTGAGCATATCGCGTCTTGACATTTGATTTGCCATCTGGTCTCCTTTAAAATAAAAGTTTTGCGTAATCATATCTACATTTGATAATAAATATGGTAAATTTTCGGTAACAAACTTAAATTTATAATTTAATACTAAAATTTAAGGCTAATTGCTATAATTACGGTATGATTAGAATTTTATTGATAGAAGACGATGAGGAATTAGCCAAATTACTTAGTCGTATGCTAGCATTAGAAGAGATAGAAACGACGATGGCTTTTAATCCTCTTGACGGACTTGCGCTTTTAGATAAAGCCCATAAATACGATGCTTTGGTGCTTGATTTATCCCTGCCCGATATGGACGGATTTGACGTATGTAAGCAAGTGAGAAAGCTTCACCCGTCTTTACCTATCATCATTTCCTCGGCCAGATCTGAAACTTTAGATAAAATTACATGCTTTAAGCTTGGAGCCGATGATTATCTACCCAAACCATACGAACCGATTGAACTTGCCTTTAGAATACGCGCAATACTGCGTCGCGGCTTACAAGCACAATCAAACTCGCAAATTTTTACGATAGATAAAGATAGACATATAGCAAAGCAAAACGACAAAGAGATTATGTTTGCAAGAGCGGAATACGATATATTCGCGTTTTTGTTTGAAAGGGAGGGCTTTGTGATCTCAAGAGAGGATCTTTTGCTGAATATAAATTCAATCAAATTTCAAAGCGGACTCAAAAGCATAGACGTATTAGTGGGACGTATCAGGCAAAAGAGCGGCGACAATCCCAAAGATCCGCGCTTTATCCACTCTATACGCGGCGTGGGATACAAATTTAC
>JAJQAF010000181.1 GCA_021203945.1 Campylobacter sp. | reverse complement strand
ATGGTAAATAAAAATGCTAAAAAAATCATTCTTTTTTTAATAATGATCAATTTATTTAAGTCTAAAGTAAATATAATTTGAGAATTATATCATTTTAAATTTAAGATAGGTAAAAATTTATGTTAGTTACCAGATTTGCTCCGTCTCCTACGGGGTATTTACATATCGGCGGACTTCGCACGGCGCTTTATAATTATCTTTACGCAAGGTCAAACGGCGGTAAATTTCTACTTCGTATCGAGGATACGGATTTAAAAAGAAACTCCGAGGAAGCTACGATTGCGATAAAAGAGGCATTTGCTTGGTGCGGACTTGACCATGACGGCGAAGTAACGTATCAGTCAAAGAGATTTGACGTTTATAAAGAGTTTGTAGAAAAGCTGCTTAAAGAGGGCAAAGCTTATAAATGTTATATGAGCAAAGATGAGCTTGACGAGCTTAGAGCCGAGCAAGAGGCTAGAAAAGAGCGTCCCAAATACGACAATAGATACCGCGATTTTACGGGCGTGCCGCCTGAAGGTATCAAGCCCGTTATCCGTATAAAATCTCCGCTTAAGGGCGAAATTTTGATAGACGACGGCATAAAGGGCGAGGTTAAATTTAACGTGGAGGATATTCTTGACGATTTTATTATAGCCCGCAGCGACGGCACTCCGACTTATAATTTTACGGTCGTAGTTGATGACGCGCTCATGGGCGTTACGCACGTGATTAGAGGCGACGATCATCTGTCAAATACGCCAAAGCAGATCGTTCTTTACGATGCGCTGGGATTTAAACGACCTAAATTTTTCCATGTAGCGATGATAAACGGCGAGGACGGCAAAAAGCTAAGCAAAAGACACGGCGCGACCGATGTTATGGAATATAAACGCATGGGTTATCTGCCCGAAGCGCTTTTAAATTTTCTAGTGCGTCTTGGCTGGAGTCACGGAGACGATGAAATTTTCAGCATGGAGCAAATGCTAAAATATTTCAATCCGCACGATATAAACAAAAGCTCAAGCACCTATAACGCACAAAAGCTTGACTGGCTGAACGCGCATTACATCAAGACCTTACCTTATGAGAGACTGGCGCGCGAGATGTTGCAATTCGGCATAGATTTTGAGGCTTTATCTAAAGGCAAATTGCTTTTAAATTCGCTTAGAGAGCGTTCAAAAACGCTTATAGAGATGGCAAATTCCGCAAATTCTATCATAAATCCGCCGAATGCTTACGACGAGAAGGCATATGCTAAATTTATCACTCCCGATACGATTAAAATTTTAAAAAAATTCAGTGAAATTTTAACGTTAAATTTAGATGCGGCGGGATATGAAAAGATCACGAACGAATTTTTAGAAATAAACGGATTGAAGCTTAAAGATTTAGCCCAAGCTTTGCGGGTAAGTTTGACGGGAAACAGCGTCAGCCCCGGCATTTTTGAAGTGCTTGAGGTGCTTGGTAGCGATGAAGTAAAAAAACGAATAGAAAAAATCACTAAAAAGGAAGAAAAATGACACACGTAACCAAAGAAGAGGCGTTGAATTATCACATCGGCGGCAAAATAGAAATATCCGTCAAAGTCCCGTGTAAGACGGCAAAAGACCTTTCTACGGCTTATACGCCGGGCGTTGCCGAGCCTTGCAGAGAGATAAACAAAGATAACGAACTGGCGTATAAATATACCAATAAGGCAAATTTAGTTGCCGTTATCACCGACGGCACGGCGGTTTTAGGACTCGGTGACATCGGAGCGGTTGCGGGAAAACCCGTAATGGAAGGCAAGGCGGTTTTATTTAAGAAATTTGCCGACGTTGATGCCTTTGACATTGAACTAAACGAGCATGATCCCGATAAGATCGTTGAAATTTGTAAAGCCCTCGCTCCGACTTTCGGCGGCATAAATTTAGAAGATATTAAAGCGCCGAAATGTTTTGAGATCGAGCGAAAACTTCAAGAAGCCGTTGATATTCCCGTAATGCACGACGATCAGCACGGCACCGCGATGATAACTAGCGCAGGCATAATCAACGCGATGGAAATTTCGGGCAAGGACATCTCTAAGATAAAAATCGTCGTGAGCGGCTCGGGTGCGGCGGGGATCGCTTGCGCTAAGATGTATAAGGCGCTTGGTGCCGAAAATATTATTATGATAGACAGCAAGGGCGTTATTCACGATGAAAGAACCGATTTGACGCCCGAAAAGGTTGAATTTGCAATAAAGACGACCGATAGAACGTTAGGCGATGCGATAAAGGGCGCGGATATGTTCTTAGGACTTAGCAAGCCCGGCGTGCTTACAAAAGAAATGGTAAAGACGATGAACCCCGAGCCGATAATTTTCGCGCTCGCTAATCCGACACCTGAAATTTTTCCCGAAGAGGTCGCCGAAGTAAGAAGCGACGTGATGATGGGAACGGGTAGAAGCGACTATCCGAACCAAGTAAATAACGTGCTCGGCTTTCCGTTTATATTCCGCGGCGCGCTTGACGTAAGAGCTAAAAAAATTACCGAAAATATGAAAATGGCGGCGGCTAGGGCGCTAGCGGATTTAGCCAAAGAGCCTGTTCCTGCCGAAGTTTGCAAAGCTTTTGGCGTAAGTGAGCTAAAATTCGGAAAAGATTACATCATACCAAAGCCGTTTGACAAACGAGTTTTAACGGCGGTCGCCCCGGCGGTCGCAAAGGCGGCCGTTGAAGACGGCGTTGCCAGAGTTAAGGATTTTGACGTTGAGGCTTATGCCAAAAAGCTTGCGATGATGGAAGTTTGATAAAGAAGTATATTAAACTCAAAAGGGCTATAAATTTAGCCCTTTTAAACGGCTTTAAAGTATCGTAAAATTTACTTTCATTTGCGCCGATTTTAAATTTCGGGCAAACTCGGTTTTGGCAAACGGATAGTCGCAACGCCGATTTTGATTAATAAGACTAATTAAATTTAAAGGATAGAAAATGGCTAATTCGCAGCAAATCGCACCAAACGTAAAGCTCATCTCGCACCCGTTAATAGAGCATAAGCTGGCGATTTTGCGTGATAAAAACACGCCGCCGTTTCAGTTTAGAATGCTGGTTGATGAGATAAGCCATCTGATGATTTTTGAGGCGACGCGCGATCTGAAACTACGTGCGGTAAGCGTTGAAACGCCCGTTGCGAAAGCTAAAGCCAAAAAACTAGCCGATAAGATTATGATATGTCCGATTTTACGAGCCGCGCTAGGTATGCTTGATAGCGTATTTACGATAATTCCCGATGCGAGCGTGGGATTTTTAGGTTTTCAACGAAACGAAAAAACGGCGGAAGCCGAATTTTTCTACGCCAAACTTCCAAAAGACGCTAAAAACCGCCTTGCTATCATCATTGATCCGATGTTCGCTACGGGCGGAACGGCGATAGACGCGGTTAAATTTTTAAAGAAAAACGGCGTTAAGCAGATTAAATTTATATCCATCATCGCCGCACCCGAAGGGCTAAAGAGATTTAGCGAAATTTACCCTGAAGTTGAGGTTTATCCCGCTGCAATTGATGTGAGATTAAACGAATTAAACTCCATCGTTCCGGGTCTTGGCGACGCCGGCGATAGGGTAT
>JAJQAF010000094.1 GCA_021203945.1 Campylobacter sp. | reverse complement strand
GGGCAAAATCATGCAAATTATAAAAGAGAACGATGTTTGCACTAGCGTTATCGTTCAAAAGGACGGCGGCGAGATCGTTGAAATTTCAAGAAATTGCTTTGAGTTCAGCGAATTCGTATCCGAGGACGATGAGATCGTCCAAAATACTCTGGCGACGTTTTTGCAGTTTCCTTTCAAGCTCGCATACGCTCTTACGATACATAAATCGCAGGGAATGAGTATAAATTCCCTCGTTTGCGATTTAAATCATATCTTTGCGAACGGGCAACTTTACGTGGCTCTTTCTCGTGCGGTAAATCCTGAAAATTTAAAGCTTTTTTACGATAAAGGCGGCGATTTTAGGCAATATTTAAGAAAAGTGGTTAAAATCGACGAGGAAGTTAGGAAATTTTACGAGGTCAATACCTTTGAAAACATTAAGGAGAATTTATAGATGAAAAAGCTGTTTTTTATGCTGATTTTGAGTGTTTTTGCCTTTGGTGACGTGCTAAAAGTGAGTGATTTTCAAACGGACATCTATTCAAAAGCCGGGCAAAATTTAACAAAAAAAATTAGCTTGAGTATGGAAGTCGTGGGACGAGACGTAAACGATAACGAATCATATGTGCTAGATGCCCTAAATATCGTTGTGGGGAGTTTTTACGTCGAGGATATTTTGACCTCTATGGGCAAAGAAAAACTCAAGGAGACGCTTATAAAATATGCCGCTAAAAAACATGCTTTGGATATTGACGACGTTTTGATTTTAAATATAAAAGTTATAAATAATCTTGAGCTAAGCGAGATAATCAAAGCTATAAAAAACCAAAATTTATGTGGGGACGGCATGGTTTTAGATACCGCCGGTTCAACGCAAACAAAGAAAAAGAAATCAAACGATATCGTTATATCGCCCGATTCTTCCACGATAAATCAACAACCTATAGATTTAAATAGCGTCCAAGAATTCGGCAAAGATTTCGGTCAATAAGTTTTATTGATTTACTATATCGTAGCCTTGCGGAATGATCGGAGTTAGCGTTTCTTTTGGAATATTCGCGTCTTTTAACGGATTGCTTAGCGTTATTTTTATTTTATTGGAAAGTTTGTCTTTGTAATCAATCATTGTAGGCAAGCCGTTTTTTATCGTTATAAGATAATCCACTCCGTCGTAAATAGCCTTGTATAAAGTCGGCTGAATTTGTTCGGCATGAGCTAAAATTTGCGTTAAATTGGGCGTATCGTCGAGTCTTGAAATAACGGCTTGTTCCAACTCGTCTTCTATGACGATTACGCGTTGCTTATCAAAATATATCCTCTTAGGCGTAGGACTTTCGTATATCCAAAGCGCCGTGTTGTCGTTTTTTGCGTAAAATTTCCCTTTGTAAGTTACATTTGAGCCTTCGCTAAATACGATTTGAGTGAAATCGCTTTGTAAGCTTTTAAAATTTAATCCGGCGCCAAATGTGCAAACGGCTATCAACGCCATCGTTAAAATTTTTTTCATTTATATATCCTTTTTGCCGTATTCTAGCTTAGTTTAATTAAATAAATAGTTAAAATATGATAAGATAAAAATTTTAAAATTTTTAGGAAGGCAACATATGGTTTCAGTGGTATTTAGAAAAATTTTCGGTACGAAAAACGATAGAGAGATCAAAAAATACATAAAAAGAGTGAAATTTATAAACGCACTCGAATCAAAATACGAAACAATGAGCGACGATGAATTAAAGTCCGCTTTTGATGCTTTAAGAGCCGATGTAAAAGAGGGCAAAATAGGACTTGAGGAAGTCTTGAACGACGTTTTTGCCATCGTTAGAGAGACTAGCAAAAGAGTGCTTCATATGCGCCATTTTGACGTGCAATTGATAGGCGGCATGGTTCTTCATGAGGGAAGGATAGCCGAGATGAAAACGGGCGAAGGAAAGACGCTTGTGGCTACGCTCCCGGTCGTTTTAAACGCGATGAGCGGTAAGGGCGTGCATGTCGTAACCGTAAATGATTATCTGGCAAAGCGTGATGCCGTGCAAATGGGTGAGCTTTATAATTTCTTAAATCTTAGCGTTGATGTCGTGCTTAGCGGAGTTTATGACGACGGTGTTAGACAAGCCGCGTATAACGCCGATATAACTTACGGAACGAACTCGGAATTCGGCTTTGATTATTTACGCGACAATATGAAATTCGACGCAAAGGATAAGGTGCAACGAGAGCATAACTTTGTTATCGTGGATGAGGTCGATAGTATTTTGATAGACGAGGCTAGGACGCCGCTTATTATTTCAGGTCCTACAAATCGCACCCTTGACGGATATATCAAAGCTAACGAAGTCGCGCAAAAACTTGTTCGCGGCGAGCCTGCCGATCCGAACGTGCCGAACTCAAAAGCGACCGGGGATTTCGTCGTAGATGAAAAAAACCGCACGATAATGATAACGGAAGAGGGCATTAGCAAGGCGGAAAAGCTATTCGGCGTTGAAAATTTATATAATCTTGAAAATGCGATTTTGAGTCATCATCTGGATCAGGCTTTAAAAGCGCACAATCTTTTTGAGCGTGACGTTCATTATGTCGTTCGCGATAACGAAGTCGTGATAGTTGATGAATTTACGGGTAGATTGAGTGAAGGCAGGCGATTTAGCGAGGGTCTTCATCAGGCGCTTGAGGCAAAAGAGAAGGTTAAAATTCAAGAGGAGAGTCAAACTCTAGCCGATACGACGTATCAAAATTATTTTAGAATGTATAATAAACTAGCGGGTATGACGGGCACGGCACAGACCGAAGCGACGGAATTTTCTCAAATTTATAAACTTGACGTTATTTCGATACCTACAAACGTTGCGGTAAAACGTATCGATAAAAACGATCTTATCTATAAGACGCAGGCGGAAAAATTTAAGGCGGTAATAGACGAGATAAAATTATCTCACGAAAAGGGTCAGCCAGTTTTAGTGGGAACGGCTAGTATCGAGCGTAGCGAAGTGCTTCATGAAATGCTCGTAAAATCTAAAATTCCACACTCCGTCTTAAACGCTAAAAATCATGAAAAGGAAGCTCAAATCATAGCCGAAGCCGGTGCAAAAGGTGCGGTAACGATAGCTACGAATATGGCGGGTCGAGGTGTGGATATTCGCATAGACGACGAAGTGCGTTCGCTCGGAGGACTTTATATCATAGGTACCGAGCGCCACGAAAGCAGGCGTATAGACAATCAACTTCGCGGTCGTGCCGGTCGTCAAGGAGATCCGGGAATGAGTAGATTTTATCTAAGCTTGGAGGATAATTTACTTAGAATTTTCGGAAGCGATCGCATAAAGGCTATCATGGACAGGCTTGGTATCGACGAGGGTGAGAGCATAGAGAGTCGTATGGTAACGCGTGCGGTCGAAAACGCGCAGAAGAAAGTAGAGAGTTTGCATTTTGAGGCTAGAAAACATCTGCTTGAATACGACGACGTAGCAAACGAACAAAGAAAAACCATATATAAATATCGTGACGAATTGCTCGATAAAGAGTATGATATGAGCGAAAAAATATCTCAAAATCGCACCGAATACGTTGCCGGCTTGCTTGATACCGAGTAAATTTTT
>JAJQAF010000242.1 GCA_021203945.1 Campylobacter sp. | reverse complement strand
GAGAAAGGCAGCGAACACCCAAGTAACGACGATTATAACGATAGTTTAGGTTATCCGCTAGCATATAAATATCCGATTGCCTCAAAAATTAGCAAAATCAACGTAACGGGCATTTAAAAGTATAATTAAATCAAAAAAGGACTTTAAAAATGGCGGTTTATAGCACACACCCCGAATATCAGCAAAATTTAGCCAAATGGCGAACAATGCGCGATGTTATGAGCGCAGATGTCGCAAAAGAAATTTACGTGCCGCGTCTTAGCGAGCAAGATGAAAGCGAATATCAAGCTTACGTTAATCGTGCCGAGTTTTACAACGCTACGGCAAGAACCAAAGAAGCGTTAGTCGGATTGCTTTTTGCCAAGAGCGGTAAGATAGATATACCGCCCGCACTGCAAGAAATGTGCGAGAATATCAGCCTAGACGATGATAGCTTAGAGGATTTAGCACGTAATATCGCCGATGAGTGCTTATGCGTTGGGCGTTGCGGCGTGCTCGTAGATTTGCCGAGTGTGGATAAATCGGGATTTACAAAAGCGCAAGCGCAAGCGTTAAATATCAGGGCTTACGCCGTGCTTTATAGGGCTGAAAACATCATCAATTGGAAAATTGCCAAGATAAACGGCTCAAATAAAACCTCTCTTGTAGTTCTAAGCGAGCTTTATACAGAGCCTACAAACGATGAATTTGTCGATAAAGTAAAAGTGCGTTACCGCGTGCTTGATTTAAAAGAGGGCTATTATAGGCAGCGCGTTTTTATGGAGAGTAAGACGCCGAATTTAAACGGCGGTTTTGAAATAGTAAGCGAAATTTACCCGTCCGTTAATGGTGCGAAGCTTGATTGTATCCCTTTTACGTTTTTCAACGTTAGGGATTTAAAAGCGGGCGTAGATAAGCCGCCTTTAATTGATTTGGCTAGGGTTAATCTCTCCCATTTTAGAAGCGAAGTCGATTTAGAACACGGCACGCATTTTACGGCGCTGCCTACGCCTTATATCACTGGTTATCAAAGCGAAGAGAACGAAAAGCTAAAAATCGGCTCGACCGTTGTTTGGTGCATAAATAACGATAGCGCAAAAGTGGGCTTTTTGGAATTTAGCGGCGCAGGACTAAGCACGCTTGAAAATCGCATAGCCGTGAAAGAAAAGCGAATGGCAATGCTTGGCGCAAGGCTTTTGCTTGATGAGAAAAAGACTGCGGAAGCAACAGAAACCGTCGCTATGCGCTCAACCGGCGAAAGAGCCGTTTTAACCACGCTAGCCGATACTATAAGCGCCGGCGTAATATCGTTTCTAATCGACGTGGCTAAATTTGAAAATATCGAATATAAAGAGCTAGTTTATGAAATAAATAAAGACTTTAACCTAGCCCAAGTCGATCCGCAACTGCTAGAAAAAGTTATGAACGGAGTGCAAGGCGGAAGCATACCGAACGAAGTGCTTTACGATCTGCTTTTAAAAGGCGAGCTTATGCCTGAAACCATTCAAAATTACAATGAATTTCAAGCCAAACTGGACGAGCAAGCCCCGAGCATAGATTTAGGCGATGAATAGCATAAACGAAAAAATAGCCGATTTGGAAGTGGCGCGCGCGCTTTTGCACGAGCGGATTAAAAACGGGCTTAATAAGAAAGTGGCTAAATTTTACGCCGATATGATAGCGGATATTCAAGCACAAATTTTAAAAAAGAAAAACATCACTAAAAACCTAAGTAAAACCATCGCGGATTTAAAAAAGACATTGGCAACGCCCGATTTAAACGCAGATTTTATCGCCATAGCCAAAGATGAAGTTAAATTTATTCAAGGCTCATATAACGATTTGGCGGGTTTTACTATGTTTTCAAACGTTTTAAAACCTAAACAAATCGAAAATTTATTAAGCACGACGTTAATCGAGGGCGCAACGCTTGGGGTGTGGATGAAAGGGCTGGCAAAAGAGCAACAAAGTAAGCTAGAACGAGGCTTAAAGCTCGGCGTTAGTCTAGGTGAAAACAATTACGATTTAGCAAGGCGTATAGCAGTCGCTTTAAATATCAGCAAACGAAACGCCACGACGATAGCCGTAACGGGTGCGGGCGCGATAGTCTCGCAAGCAAGACAAGATTTTTTTGAAGCAAACGACGACGTTATCAAAGGCTATCAGTATTTAGCAACTCTTGATACTCGCACAAGTGCATTATGTAGAGCTTACGACGGGCTTACTTGGGATACTGAATATAAGCCGATAGGGCACAAATACCCGTTTAGAACTCCGCGCGTTAATACGCATTTTAATTGTCGCAGCACGATAATACCGATTTTAAAGAGCTGGCAAGAGTTAGGCATTGAGGGCTTAGAGGAACTAGATCAAGGCACAAAATCAAGCATAAACGGCTATGTGCCAAAATCTTTAAATTTTAACGATTGGCTAAAAAGACAAGATGAGGCCACAATAGAAAAGACACTAGGCAAAGGGCGCGCACAGCTATTTTTAGACGGCAAAATCACTATGCGCGATCTTATAACGCAGCAAGGGCGGAGTTTGGATTTAGACCAAATAAGCAAACGCAACGGGGATAGACAATATGGCGGCGGACGAACGTTTAGCTATAAGGTCACTAGCGAATTTAAAAAGGCGATTGGGCTAAAAGTGGATAGGGTGCACGGAAGCGCGCATTATCTTTACAAGAATCACTACGATATGTTTAAAAATTACACTGAAGTAACGCAAGCCATTCAAGACTTATTGCAAGGCTTTGAATTTAAGAAAGATTCAACAAAAAAAGGCGGAGTGATTATAGGTAAAGCAATAAGCAATAAAAAGATGATAGACATAGGCATAAATCTAAACGATGGAGTCATTTTTCACTCTAATAAGAAAAAGTGGGATGCGACAATGAAAGCATTAAAAAGATCAAAGTAGGCGGTGGAGCCACCTTCCTCCACACAGGAACCTAATCCCGGGCAGGCTATGCTTTGTCAAATTGACCGTTCGCCTACTTATGCTGTTATTATACCATAATTTTTACCAAAACCAACGCACACGGCAACGAATTAAATATAAGCGAATTTTCAGAATTCCCTCACGAAAAAGAAACTATTGTTAAAGGCGGAGAGAAATTTAAAATTTTAGATATAACAGAGGAAATAATAGACGGCGATAATGTTACGGTCGTTTATATTGAATAACTTTTGTTAAATCCAATCGGAAGCATAAGCCTTGTAGGTTTTTTTGCGCCATTCCGAAAGAAAATCTTTATTTATGGATTTTTCTTTAAATTCGTCGTAGGCTTCTTTTATCCTTGCTTCGTTTTTCATTAGATAGTAGTTAAGCGTAATAGTGCCCCCCGAATTCTCGTATGCTTCAAATTTGTCAAAACTCATTACTCCGCCGTCTTGACTTACTATTACCACAGATGGCTTTTTAACCCATTTGTCGTTTTCATCTACGCGCAAGCCGTATGTTGCGTCGTAAGCGACCCGCAACCATTTTAAAAGAAAGTCTTTGTCTTTTGATTTTTTATTGAATTCGCGCCACCCTTTGTCTCTTGTCAAGTCGTTTTGTTGGGAGTAATGATAAGAGGAGCGAACTGCATTGGAGCTATTTTGTACAAACTCATTAAAACTAATCATAATAAA